>CAZGAI010000007.1:0-14626 GCA_964523175.1 uncultured Victivallales bacterium
ACTTAGCGCCATTCAGGTCACACCTATTTTCTGCACGATAATAATCATCTCATTTAAATCGCCTTTAATAAAAACAAAAGGCGGTAGAAATTGAGCAACAATATAATTAAGTGATTCGTCTAATAAAAAAATCCGCTTTAATTTTTTTTAATTTAGCCAGGAAACGTTGCACCTCTTTTGGATAATCTTTTGATTTTTGAATATCCTTATATAATTTAACTTCATGAGTATTCTTAAAGATTTCTTCAAATTCTCTGTCTATTTGCTGTTTTAGTTGATTACTGTGATCATGGATCAACAACGCATTTTCAATGTCCAAGTACCATGCTCGTGGATTTAGGTTGTGCCCAGTAATCATCCTATAACAATCATCGCAATAAATCCCTTTTAAATGGTAGGTATGATTGTTATCTTTCCATAAACGAACAGTGAGAAGTTTCTCGTCAATAGCTGTTTGATGTTCTTTCGTGAATTTTCTGAGATTTCGTTCATATATATATGGTAGTCCTCCAATTTTTTTAAAAGGCTGATCAGGAGGAATAAAAAAATCATTCGCGCATTTGTCCCCAACGACTAAAGTAACTTTCACACCTCTTTTCAGGAGTGAATCAATATCCCTGGTGATTTTATGCGGTAAATTAAAATAAGGTGTTAATAGTACTAATTGCCTGGTTGTGCTTAGAATTAAGTTATGAATCGTTTGGTTAAGGTGATTCTTCTGCCGCCCAAACCCCGATATAGGAGTAATGCCAACTTGTCCGTTTTTTGGGAATCCACCGTCAAACTGATATGTGGCTTCTCTTAATTCTTTTATAAATCGGGGTATTGTCAACTTCAACTCTTTTGCTGAAAGAACCTGTTGTCTGTCCAAAAGTTGGGGAGCAGAGTTGTTTGCAAAGTACCGATCTAAAAAATCTATCATGGTATCAGCCAGTTGTTTGTTGTTAATGAGAAAATATCTATCATAACGGTACTGGTCTTTTTGATGAAGATAAACATTATTGATACTAGCTCCGCTGTACAATAAGTCATTATCAAATACAAATCCTTTCAAGTGTAAAACACCGAAAACTTCTCGAGTTTTTACAGGAATACCATAAACTTCAATTTGAATCGGATACTTTTCCTTCATATCTCGATACATCAGATTATTTCCACCCTTGGTTTTTTGCCCGATGAGAGATCGTTGAGCTCTATGGAAATCAACAAAAAGTTTAACATCCAACATAGGATTTCTTTGTTTAGCTTCATAGAGTGCTTCCATAATCTGATTACCCACGTCATCATCCTGGATGTATAATGCGGATAAATAGATTCGTTGCGTTGCATTATGGATGCGATTAAAAAGCGTAAGCCTGAAATCTTTTGCAGACAGTAAAACCCTTATGTTATCTGCGTTAACAGGAATTTGCTTTAATGCTTCAATTTGCTGCTTATAATACGTAGGTGATTTCATTTTGATTCCTAAATGAATAATATGAATTTAAATGTGAATGATAAAAATCATTATAAGGTTATGACTAAAGCCTGTCAAGATTTTTAAATAAATTACTTACTGATAGACTATTGACTAGTTGTATTGAATGGTTTATTATTCATAAAAAGAAAACTAACTCTATTTCTCAAGCGTAACATCATAACAAGTTAGTATTAATATTTATAGAAAGGGAAGCATAATGTTGATTAATAAAAACAAAATAGTTTTGAGTCTGTTATTATTCATAGGTTTTTCTTTCTGTCTATCTGCCGGCTTTTTAGATTCGTTTAATGATGCTTTGGATACTTTTAATGACACTCATGACACTTATAAGGATACACGCGAATCAGTTAGAGATGCCAAAAACACAGCTAAAAACGATACAACTGAAGTAATTACCACAGAAGGTTATACTAAAGCAGTTTTTACAACAGAAAACCAAACTACCGAGAGCTTTCAACCACACCCGGAACCGATTGCCTTCTATATCGCTATCAATAATGAACAGCAGGGGCCCTTTAGTCTGGACGTTTTAAAAAACCAAATTATTGATAAAGAAATTGATAAAAATACACTTGTATGGAAAAAGGGAATGAGTGGTTGGACAAAGGCTGGCGAAGTACCTGTAATAAATTCCCTTTTTAAAGCAATTCCACCTCCACTACCACCTCATTCTCTTTCACTTCCTCCTCCGCTCCCGTAATATTTTTATTACATAAGGAAACTAATATGATAAAAAATTTCACAGACCATACAGCAAACCTTCGTACATATTTAGCATGGATCAGAACAGCAATTGCCATAATGGCATTTGGATTTATTATAGAAAAATTTGATATTTTTCTAACTTATATTGAACACTCATTAGGTAACGAAGGACACTTTTATCACTTCAAGTCTGCTGAAGTAGTTTCTTTAACTCTATTTATTGTTTCAATCATCATTGTTATAATTTCAACTTTCCAGTTTTTCTTTTTTCAAAAAACTATTGAATCAGAAAAAACTGTAAAATTCAATGCAACAAAAACGGTTTTACTAATTTCTGCATTGATAGTTTTACTAGGTGTATTTCTAATGATATATATTGGATTTCAAGTAGTTAAGCATTAGTTTGTTTTGATAATTTGGCTATTTTTAAATGAATAAATATGTAAATAATAAATAACACCACGGCACCGGAAAAAAACCATATATAGTTTTTAACTATAAGATCAGTACCCTGAATTACCATATCTCTATAGCTCATATCTTTTGAGATACCTCCTATATAAAATCCAATTGCAGTAAGTATCAATGACCAGAGTCCTGCGCCGAGGGCGGTAAATATAGTAAATCTAGTTTTGGACATTCTAGATAATCCCGCAGGAATTGATATCAGGTGACGAACTGCCGGTAGAAATCTACAGACAAAAGTCATCATATCACCATATTCTCTGAATAATTCTTCAGATTTTTCGAGGATATTTGGTTTAATAAAAAAGTATTTTCCGTATTTATAAAGAAAAGGTCTCCCAAGAAACAGGGCAAAGTAATAATTAAAAAACGCACCTGCAACAGAGCCGGCAGTTCCCGCCACTACGCATAGTGTAAAATCCCAACCTGGAGAAGCGAAATACAACCCGCCTCTATACGCAATAAAACCGGCAGGAATCAGGACAACTTCACTTGGAAAAGGTAAAAATGAACTCTCAAAGGCCATAAATATAAATATAAATAAATAGCCCCATGTATGAGCATATTCAGCAGCATATTGGATTTGTGCTGCCCAAAAATTTACATCGCCACCCATATTATTTCATTCTTTCTTCAATATTATTTTTGGTTTAAATCTTTAAGCACAACTAACCCTAATAATTTTTTCTAATTTATCAAATGAAGTTAAACTTTTTCGTATTGCAAATTTTCATGAAACTTTATATAATCATCTTAATACAAATAACATAATATAAAAATAAGGGGTGTAGAATGGACTGGTTAATATTGTTTATAGCAGGAGGGTTTGAGTGTTGCTGGGCTGTGGGGCTTAAATATACTGAAGGATTTACAAAACTATGGCCAAGCGTTTTTACTGTCATAACTATGGCTCTAAGTTTATGGCTCTTAGCTATAGCGATAAAAACAATTCCGCTTGGAACAGCATATGCTATATGGACTGGAACAGGAGCTGTCTGCGTTGTTATTATTGGTATGATTTTTTTAGGAGAACCCAAAGAAATAGCCAGAATTATTTGTCTTGGATTTATTATTGCAGGAATTGTAGGATTAAAATTTTTTGCTCATTCTCATTAATGTATTTATAAAAAATAGGAATTTATATGAAAAAACTAGTTCTTGTCAGGCACGGTGAAAGTGTTTGGAATCTTAAAAATCGTTTTACAGGCTGGACAGATGTGGACTTGTCTAAAAACGGAATTAAGGAAGCCGAATCAGCAGGAGCTATACTTAAAGCTGATGGTTACATATTTGACATAGCGTACACATCATATCTTAAAAGAGCTATACATACCCTCTGGAAAATACTGAACATACTTGACCTTAACTGGATTCCAGTCAATAAGACGTGGCATCTAAATGAACGTCACTATGGTGCTCTACAGGGACTTAACAAAGCAGAAACAGCAGAAAAATACGGAATAGAACAGGTCAAGTTGTGGAGACGAGGTTTTGAGACTCCTCCTCCTAAACTAGATATTAATGACGCCAGATATCCAGGAAAAGAACTAAAATACAAAGATCTTTCAGCAGATGAACTGCCATTAACTGAATGTTTAAAAGATACAATTGAACGTTTTCTACCCTATTGCCATAAAGAGATATTTCCAAAAATTAAATCCGGTAATAAGGTATTGATATCAGCGCATGGCAACACTCTAAGAGCGCTTGTTAAATATCTTGACAATATATCAGAAGAAGATATTACATCCCTCAATATTCCAACCGGTAAACCGCTTGTTTATGAGTTAGATGATAATTTAAAACCGATAAGACATTATTACCTCGGAGACAAGTAAAACTTGTTTTATTATTTTCTTTTAATCTGAAAGTGATTTTGGTGAATACCAGTAATTTAAAGAGTAAATTTCAGTACTAATAATCAAAAAGGCAGAAGAATCAGTAAAAAATCAAACTAAATAAGAATAATCAACAAAAGGATGAAACATAAAATGAGTAAAACAGAACAAATTCTAGACAAAGAAGCATCAAATCTTCTTGAACACAAATGTACCACTATTTCAAAAGACCTGCTGCACATTCCCGGACCCAATTTTATAGATGATATTTTTATAAATTCTGATCGCCCAAACAATGTACTTAATAACCTTCAATGGATGTGCGACACTGGACGACTGAACGGAACGGGATATTATTCAATCCTTCCTGTTGACCAGGGAATAGAGCATAGTGCAGGAGCTTCATTCGCCCCTAACCCGCTATATTTTGATCCTGAAAATATTATCAAACTGGCAATTGAGGGAGGATGCAATGCTGTAGCCTCCACTCTTGGTGTACTCGGATCAGTTTCAAGAAAATATTCACATAAAATTCCATTTATTGTAAAACTAAACCATAATGAACTTCTAACATATCCTAACACTTTTGACCAGATAATGTTTGCATCCGTAGAACAGGCCAGCGACATGGGAGCAGCCGGTGTCGGCGCTACTGTATATTTCGGTTCTAAAGAATCAGATAGGCAGATTATTGAAGTATCTCAGGCATTCGACAGAGCACATCAATTAGGTATGTTTACTATTTTATGGTGCTACCTTAGAAACCCAGCCTTTGATGATGGAAGTAAGGATTATAGTGCTGCAGCAGACCTTACAGGCCAGGCTAATCATATTGGTGTTACAATACAGGCAGATATAATAAAACAGAAACTTCCGACATCCAATGGTGGATTTAATGCAATACAATTTGGCAAAACAAGTCCACTTGTTTATAGTGAGCTTACTACAGACCATCCTATTGACCTAACACGCTACCAGGTTGCAAACTGTTATATGGGCAGATCCGGCTTAATTAACTCCGGTGGAGCTTCAGGAAATAATGATTTACAGCAGGCAGTAAGAACTGCAGTAATAAATAAAAGAGCCGGGGGTACCGGTTTGATTTCAGGAAGAAAATCTTTCCAGAAACCGATGAACGAAGGAGTAGAGCTCCTGAATGCAATTCAGGATGTTTATCTGGACAGTAGTATAACAATTGCATAGTTTTAAAAACAATCAGGGAATAAATTCAAATAAAATTAATTTTTAAACATAAAATGTTTGCCTGAAAAGCAAACATTTTTTCTACACATAACCGTTCTCCTCCTCGAGAGATCCCGCAGTCGCAGGACTTGCGTCTCGAATGTATTGCAGGCCATTATGCTGTGTCAGAGCATACAATGCGTCTCTACATTATACGTTTTTGTATAAGAAAACATTAAAAAATGAAGTGATGCCTAAACAGTTCCTAAACAGAAAGGATGACGCAAGATCTATAATTCGTGATATCTTGACTTCTGAAGTTACTATTATTATATATACTTGATATTTAAAAAGTTTTCTACAACTATACCCAATAACCCCAACCGCCTATTGTAATCCTGTAATTAATTAGTTAATATATATTGATAGTAGAATTATTTGTTAGAGTTAATCTTAGCTAATTATTTTTTATAACAGTAAATACAATATTATTGCCAGTAAAAAGTTTAAAGTACATTTTCTTATACGCAATGTTAAATAATGAAGGAAGCATGGAATGAGCAAAAAGAGAATATTTAAGAGTTGGGAAATTAGAGAATGGGCATTTCTTTTTCTTGGTTCAGCTATTGGAGCCGGAATTCTTTTTGTTCCGCTTCAGGCAGCCAAAGTCAGCCTTTTTGCTACATTTCTATCGATTATTGTTGCATTGATCGGCGCCTACTGCGGACATAAATTAATGATAAAAATGACAGCTACTACTCCTAACTGCGGGAGTTATGATGATGCTATTGAATATCATCTGGGAAAAACTGCAGGAATAATTTTATCAACTATTTTTATCATATTTTTATTTTCAATAATTGTAGTGCTTGGAACAGGTTTAAATGATAATCTGGCAGCAATGATTTCATTTTATAACTTGACAGATTTAAACCTTTCTAAATATCCGGTTTTTATTTTTATTCTGTTGGCATTACTTGCAACTCCGCTGATAGTTGGCGAAAGATTTCTACTTGCGATGGTAGAAAAAGTTGTAGTAGTAAAAGTGGTTATTTTAGCAATTCTTGTGTTGATGTTTATACCATTATGGAAAATGGAGAATATCCATCATTACCTGAATTTTTCACTCAACGGACTTGGCAGAGGAATATTCATTCTGTTACCGGTGCTGATATTTGGGGCTACTTTTTTTCCATCCATAGGTTCGATGAGCAGATATTTTCAAAAGGTGTATCCTGCCCTCGATAAAACAACCTTATTTAAAGAAACCAATAAAACAAATGCTGTAGCTATTTTAATGCTTGCAGTTGTACTTGTAGCATTTATTACATCAACACTATTTGCCTTGACCCCATCCAGTTTAAGTTACGCCGGAGAACATAATCTATCTGCATTGGCAGTGATTGGGAAAGTGTCCTCAAAAGGATTCTTTTCAAGCTTCTGTATTTTTGCAGGTTTCCTGGTAACCGTTCTTGCATTAATGACTTCGTATTACGCTGTAATATTAGGTGTTATTGACGGTGCAGTTTCCCGTATTCCCAGAGTAAATCAAATTCCGAGAAAACTTGTCATTATTATTATACATCTGATATTATGGGTATGGATTTACTTCGACATAAATATATTGGTTTTTATAGAACATGTAGTATCACCTTTAATCGTAATATTTGTATTTTTGATTCCGGCAATAGCAGTATATAGTTCTAAAAAAATTGGAAGCTGTAAAAAGAAAGCAGCAATTATCTGTCTGATTATTGGAATATTTTTACTGATAGCTTCATTTGCATCATGGTAGCTTGTTATATTAATCTTTCAAGGCATATGTTTCTCTTCTAAGAAAATCCATCAGCTCTTTTGGTTTTTTATAATTTTGGCATATTTCCGGAGAAATTACATTCCCTATTTTTATTGGAATGTCATGATTACAGGAACGATTGCATTCGCGAAGCAGCCATAAAGTTCTAAGTACAGGATTAATTCTACCTAATAGCTGAAAAAGCTTACTGTTGCTTCCATCAAAAAAAACAGGTAGAACAGGACACTTCCCACTCCTAATAATCATCCCTGCTGCGACTCCCCATTCTTTATCAATAACTTTTTTCTCTTTTTTATCATAGGTAGCAACTTCACCTGCAGGAAATATTCCTAATACATGTCCGGCCCTCAGCCATTTTATAGTTTCTCTTATCCCTCCAAAACTGTTAGCTGAAGAGTCAGAAGTGCCGAAAGGGTCCACTAGAAAGAAATGTTCTTTTAATTCAGGAATCCCGCCCAATATATAATTAGCCATTAATTTTACATCAGACCTTGCTCTTTTCAGCAGCGTGAGTAAAGCAATTCCGTCTATCGCGCCGTATGGATGATTTGAAACGACAACTAAAGGTCCCTCCTTAGGTATCTTAACCAGTCCTGAGTCAGGAATACCAAGTTTGATATTCATAACATCTTTATGAAATAATTTTTCAGCAAAATTCTCATCTAAGTCTAAATCACAGGCTCCGTCGTAAATTTTATCAATCTTACTTACACCTAGAATGGCAAAAAGAAGCGGTTTAATTAGTTTTGCCAAAGGTTTTGGCATAGTATTCTGCAGACCTTTACCAAGACCTTTACTGACCATTTTTCTTTCCATGCGATTTCTCCATATGTTAGAACGCTACGTTATTGTGTCAAAAAAGGACCTAAGTTAAATTGTAAATATTTATTGCATTAGTAACCGTGAAGTTTAGCCAGCTACAGTGTACTTTCAGCACACAAACGTAGGTTTATCCTGTAACCTTGGGTAAAAAACCACAAGGCAATTATATCAACTGTTTCACAGTATAGGCTCTAAAACATCAAGTTTAACGGGTACATGCAATAAGAATTTATATCTAATTCTACCTAAAGTAAATAGATATGTCAATAGGGCAAGTTAAACTCTGCATATAATTAGTTCCAACTTTTCACTCAGAGTTCAACATGCTTCCCTATTTCGTCGGAACGAAAACATGCATCCATCATATCCTGTCGCGTATCTTGTTGTATGAATTACCCCTATAGCCCCATTTGACATTTCAGCAGTAATAACTGCTGAATCATTAACATCAAATTCATACTCCCCCAATACAGTTGCCTAGTGCTTTATCAAATATTTTCAAACGACAATCAATATTTTTAACTGATCCCAGTGAATAGGTCGCAAAGTCAAGAATATGAACTCCTACATCCCAAGTACACCTAGGCTACCATGTTTAGATGACAAACGCCAGAGCCAATGCTGGTGTTTATTCCAGGCACCCCATACATCGAATGAGAGCCAACTCTAAAAATAAAGGGCTTCAAAATGACGGATTTGACCTAACTTACCAGTATCAATAAGTTGTTTGGCTTTATGAATAGCAGGTGCATTTCTGTAAGATAGGTTAACCATATTAATAGTATTAGCTTTAGATACAGCTTCAACCATCTTGTGAGCATCAGATGGATTTGCAGCTAGAGGTTTTTCACTGAGAACGTGAAGGTTATGTTTAAGTGCTTTAATAGCCAGATCAGCATGAGTATTATCAGGAGCTACAATACTTACTGCATCTACTAAACCGCTGCTAAACAGAGTATCAGTATCATCTATTACATGTTTTATCTCATGTTTCCTAGCAAAATCAATAGCTTTTTGCTTATCAATATCACAACAGGCAACAACTTTACAGCCATAGGTGGCTTTGAAATTTTTTCCCTGTTCACCTGCCATACTGCCAGTGCCAATTATACCTAGTTTTATCATGACTAAAACTAAAAAAAGTCTAAAGCCTACGGTCTAAATTATAGTTTCAGGAGTGAATGCTAATATAATACAATCTTATCCCAATTAACACCCGACCGGGTGTTAATTGCTTTTTTAGAAATGTTTTTATTAGGGCAGTTTCATATATTACCTCTGCTCACACTAAACAGAAGTAATATTCTACTTACTGAATATAGTTTTTTACCGTTTTTCTAAAGTGAAAACCCAGAATCGAAAGGTTAACCGCCAGAGCGAATGATTTTGGGTGTTTTATGCAAGTCCAAACTAATAAATTCCAGTAATGGTAGCGTTCTCTCCCAATAATTCCTATCCGAAAAATCGATTTTACAAAAGCGAAAACCCTGTTTGCTGTTACCGTTTCACCTACTATATCATTTTCATATTCATCAAGTAAAACTCTAATTCGTTTATAATAGTTTTTTGGTGAATATATTTGTGCAAGAATATGCTTATAGCCGTTAACAAGAGTATCTATATCCATAGAGACAGGGATAATATTTGTACTGCCGTCAGCATTATCACCGGAAGGAGTAGGTAACAATCTGTTTTTTCCCTTCAGTTTATCGAAAAGGCTTGTACCCGGAGGAGCTTGTAATAAACCTACCATTGCAGTGGCAATTCCACTTTTCTGAATAAAATCTATCTGCCTTTGAAAAATATCTTCTGTATCTGAATCAAATCCTACTATAAAACCACCCTGAACCTGTAGCCCATGTTTTTGAATTCTTTTAATGTCCTGAATTAAATCTCTATTGTTATTCTGCGTTTTGTTTGATTCTATGAGGCCTTTGTTATCAGGGGTTTCTATACCGATAAATACCTGATCAAATCCAGCTTCACGCATCATATCCATTAACTCTATATCATCAGCAATATTTATTGAAACTTCAGTAAAAAAACTTATTCCAGTATGATATCTTCTCCAATTAATCAGTGCGGGCAGCAGATCACGTTTAAGAGTATGAATTGTTCCAATAAAATTATCATCTACAAAAAAAATTGCCCCCTTATACCCATTTTCATATATACCGTTTAACTCAGCTATAATTTGAGTAGAGGTTTTTTGTCTCATTTTTCTACCGAACAGTGAAGTTACATTGCAGAAATCACATTCAAAAGGGCAACCTCTTGAGTATTGAATACTCATTGATGCATATTTTTTAAAATTAACCAAGCTCCATAATGGTATAGGAGTCTTTTTTATATCTGGAAACTCTGAACTTGTATAAAATTGTTTTGCACAGCCATTGTCCAGGTCTTTTAAGAACGGAGGTAGGGTAATTTCTGCTTCATTTAGTACAAAATGATCTACTTTATCAATGAATAAATCAGAATTCATAGTAAACATTGGCCCACCAGCTACAATTTTGGTGTTAAATTTTCTGCATCTCTCAATAGTTTCTTCTACTGATTTGGATTGGATATGCATGGCGCCGATAAAAACATAATCAGCCCAGATAATATCTTTGTTTGAAAGTTTTTTTATATTCATATCAACCAAACGCTTTTCCCATTTTTCGGGAAGCAAAGCAGCAACTGTAAGTAAGCCCAAAGGAGGAAATACAGCTTTTTTCCTAACGAATTTCATTACATATTTGAAGCTCCAGAACGTATTTGGAAATAATGGCGAAACAATTAATATTTTCATAAAATTTACACCTAAAGTTTAATAAGCTAATTAACTCACATAACTTCTCATTTAATAATTTTTCTTACAATAGTAAGCTTTATATCTATATTTTTTCACACTTAGAAGCAGTTAATACATCTATATCAGCTACTTTTAGCATAAAACCAAGCTTTTAATTTACTGCACTTTAGACAATTATCAACTATCCAGTCAATTTGTTTTACTTTTTAATTATTTTGTATACCTAGGATATCCCCCCAAGACATAGGGGGGGGGGGGGAAGTCCCTCTATAGAAATACTGCAAAAAATATACAGGCTGACTAACAGATCATTTTGCGTTATAAGATTTTTCAATATAACCGTTTGTAAAAATATGACCGATGCCGAATATCACGCATGCCGCTATCATAGCAATAAATATGTATGTTGGGTCATAGGTATCTGTCAGAGCGCTTACTTCACCGCCAAGCAGTCCCCCTATTGACCATGATATAAGCATATTAAGCGATACCAAAGTAGCAGAAAAACCCGGAGGAGCAAATTTAGTCGCGGCAGAAAGCAGTACAGGAATTGTTAACAATTCACTAAATGCAAAGAAGACATAGAAAATAAAAAGATATCCCATGCTGCCGATATAATTAATGTTCGCTGCAATCTGAATCACAAAAGGCATCATGCATAAGCATCCTGCAGCCAGTAAAAAATATGCCGTAGATAGCTTGAAACTTAAAGTGAAATCTTTATTTTTCTTATCAAAACCTCTATATACTATCGCAATAACAGGTGAAAATATTACAATTAAGAGGCCGTAACTGCCATAGAACCATGCTGCTGGCATCTCCCATCCAAGTACACTGCGATTAACATTCGTTTCAGCCCATAAAGTTAACAATCCGTAAGGAAGAGCATAGAAAATATTCCAGAGAATATTTGAAAAACATAGTCCAATAAAAACCCATACTCTTTTTCTTTCTACTATTGTCCATTTTCTTTTTCCAGTTCCGTCTTCACTTGTCAATTTCTCTATATCGCCGATTCCTTTAAGACTTCTATTGAATGAAAAGAAAGTATTAAACAATGCAATGAGCATCCCGACAGCAGATGCTCCGAATGCAAATGAAAATCCCCAATAGTTCATTAAAAGACCTGCAATAAATGGCCCTATGCATCCTCCAATATTAATTGCCATATAAAAAATAGCAAAACCGGAATCTCTATTAGCATCGGCTTTAGCGTCATAAAATTCACCTACCATTGCAGAAATAGTAGGTTTTAAAAAGCCTGTACCAACTGCAATTAATGAAAGCGCAATAAAAAGATATACCGTCCCATGTTGTGTCAGTGCAATATATCCAAAAAACATGAGAATATTACCCAGAGCCATAGATTTTTTTCGTCCCATATATTTATCTGCAATCCAGCCTCCGATAACTGGAGTAGCGTAAACAAGTGCACTAAAAATACCTGTAAGCCTGAGAGCGTTTGCATTGGACCAACCTAAACCTCCTCTTGTTAGAGTTGCCGCTGCATACAGCACAAGAATTCCCTGGGTTGCATAAAATCCAAAACGTTCAAAACACTCAATAGATGATAAGGATAGAACTCCCTTCGGATAGTCTTTTAGTAAACCTACAGCTTTTGTGGCATAAGATTTATAGTTCCTGAAATAACGCATATAACTCCTTCAATTTAAAAGATATTTAGGTTAGTCTATATTTTTTCCATGCAATATAAAAATCAAATTTACTTCTGCAAGTTTATAGTATAAATTAAATTATAAGCTATCACACCTCTTCTGTCAATACGTTTAACAAACAGTTGGAAGCAACCTCTGAAATAATTTTATTTGTTGATGTTTTTTCTTAATTTTCGGGTATAATGATTATTTATAAATATTATATCCTGTTCGGGTATTATTAATTTAATTTTGAAATTTATTTGAACAATATAGAAAATAAATATTAATGATTATTTTTTAATCGAGCTTAAATGTCTTTACTATGTTCTATTAGTTAATTAACAAAGAGGAGGTCAAAATGTCTTACGGGGATGCCTATACTGATTGTAAATGGATGGATTTTGAAACACTAGAGCAGTTTATGATTGACGCCCTCAAGGGTGAAGGAGTTCCGGAAGAGGATGCCAGAATTGCAGCCGATGTACTAATTACTTCCGACAAAAGAGGCATTGATTCTCATGGAATAGGTCGTCTCAAACCTATCTACATTGACCGCATGGTCGCCGGATCTCAGAACCCATTTACAAAAGTAGATGTCATTAAAGAAACTGATACCACTGCAGTTCTGGACGGCAACAACGGACTCGGTCATGTAATAGCTAAACAGGCTAATCAAATGGCTATTGACAAAGCAAAAAAGCATGGCCTCGGCATGGTGGTAGTCCGCAATTCAACTCATTACGGCATTGCCGGTTATTACGTTTTACAAGCATGTAAGGCAGGTTGCATAGGAATTACCGGAACCAATGCCAGGCCCTCTATTGCTCCTACATTCGGGGTAGAAAATATGCTGGGAACAAACCCGCTTGTTTTCGGATGTCCCACCGATGAGGAGTTTCCCTTTGTTCTGGACTGCGCCACATCAGTTTCACAGAGAGGAAAGCTGGAAGTATACGGTCGTGCCGGCAAACAACTGCCTCCAGGATGGGTTATTGGAGAAGATGGTAAGACCAGAACAGATACTGAACAGGTACTGATTGATTTAACTAAAGGTAAAGCTGCTTTAGCACCACTTGGGGGAATCGGAGAGGTAACTGCAGGCTTTAAAGGTTATGGTTATGCCACTGTTGTTGAAATATTATGTACAGCATTGCAGGATGCAAACTTCCTTAAGATGCTCAATGGTGTTGATAAAAACGGGAATAAAATTCCCATATTGCTGGGACACTTCTTTATTGCAATTAATATTGATAACTTTCTTGGGCTTGATCTTTTTACAAAGATCGCAGGTACAATATGCCGTGATCTGAGAAATTCAAAAAAGGCTCCCGGCGAGGATAGAATTTATACAGCTGGAGAAAAAGAATATATTGCCTGGCAATATAGAAAAGAACATGGATGCCCTGTTCCCAAGGTACTTCAGGACCAGATGTGTGAACTTAGAGATAGATACAACCTTGATTATAAATTTAGCTGGGACAAAAAATAGATAAGCATTAATTTATGAACAAAAATTAACGATCTTAGATTTTTGGTATCGACTACAAAGATTTGTGTATTAAAAAAATAAGTGTGGTTATATTTCATTTTAAATCAAATATATTATTTTTTATATGAATAATTCAGCTGTAAAAAAGGCGTATTTAACAACTGAATTTTTCTGTTTATTTATACTGTTACCAGTAGTACTGTTTCTATTCCGGACAAGTATGAGGCGAATGGTTATTTATCTTAATTCTCTATCCTTTGGTTTCCGCTTATCCACAGGAAGTTATTTATAGGTTGTTCTTCTTTCATCGTTATAAACCTTTATTTACAAAAAAATGGGAAATTTGCCAACAAAAGAGTTGAGGAAATTTTAAA
>CAZGAI010000007.1:14636-20517 GCA_964523175.1 uncultured Victivallales bacterium
AAATGATACTGATCAGTGGTGCCTGCTTTGGTCTTGCTCATCTATTCTTTTTAAATTTTTGGGCTCTCACACTGAGCCTAATAGGAGGAATTTTATTTGCCCATACATATTATAAAACAAATTCTGTTATAATAGCATCTATCGAACATGGATTGTGGGGAAACTTAATCTTTACATTAGGACTAGGCCTGTACTTCTACTCTGGAGCGATTTAACTTGCCCAAGAGCTAAGGGTTAGTAGCAGGTGAATAAGATATTTTTTGGGCTAATATCTCTATAATAATACCATCAAATGAGCATTATTTGTTAATAAATAAAATATTATGATGTATTTGAATTTTGCAAAAATTATAATTGTTAAAATAAAGTTTGATAGAGATAGAATATAGCTTTAGACTTCCTTACAGAAATTAATTGTTATTTCTGTCAATATTTTAGTTAAGTCGCAGAGAGAGTTAATATCCACCCACTCTTCTTCAGTATGCAGTCCTTCTCCTGTCGGGCCAAGTATTACAGTCTCTATTCCAGCATCACTAAGAATGGCTGCATCTGTCCAGAAAGGAGCTCCATTTATTATGCATGGTTTTTTATGATGCTCCTCAAGAACTGATTTTGATATTGTTACGATATTACAGGTTTCCTTTGTATTATATGGTGACCGTATCATGATAGGCTTGACTGTTGCTTTAAATTTAGGATCTTCATTTTTCAGTTTTTTTATTATATTATGCAATTCAGCAGTAATATAATCAATACTTTCTCCCGGGACTGTACGTCTTTCAATTTTTAAATTACATTTGGCAGAATACGTACTGATATCAGTTCCTCCACTGATTAGTGAAGCATGTAAAGAAGGCAACCCTACCAATGGATGCTCTTTGGATAAATGCAGTTTTTGTTCAAGTTTATCAAGTTCTGCGATAAAGCGTCCCATGTGCATATTTGCATCTATGCCAATATTATATCTGCTCCCATGAGCTGCTTTACCTACTGTTTCAACTTCATACCAGATAAAACCTCTATGAGCAGTTACTAGAGAGAGGTTTGTCGGCTCAGTGACAATGGCTGCATCAGCTGAGTAATGTTTAACTAAATCGAATGTGCCCTTGCTTGAGTATTCTTCATCGGCTACAGCTGCTATTATCAGATTACCGTCAAGTTTTATATTATTATCCTGTAAGGCTTTTACTACCGCTAGCATTGAGGCCAGGCTTCCTTTCATGTCCTGAATGCCACGCCCGTATATTCTGTTATATTCAAGCCTTCCTGAAAATGGATTGTTCATTCCTTCCACACCGACAGTATCCATATGTGCGTTAAACAACAGGCTTTTACCTGTATTCCTACCCTTCAACACACCTACAACATTGGCGTGTTTATCGTCAATTTTATATATTTTTGCAGATAACCCCAGTTCTTTCATTTTTAAAGCTATATATTCAGCGCACTTTATTTCACCTGGAGCGCCAGCTTCGAGAGAGGGGTTCCTTGAGTCTATCTTAACCAGTTCAACAGCTGTATTTATAATATAATTTTTATCTATTGTTAATTGCATGATTTATCCTTAATAATAAAAGTTATAATTTATCTGATCTCCAAGATTTTCGATACTTTTTTATTCATTCCGCCCTGTGACAGGAGGAACAGATACTTATAATCACCTTTTCTTACATCTGTTTTGGGGTTAAGCCAAATATCAACGACATTGTAATCGAATGATGCCAGGTAAACAGGTTTATCAATCGTTTGATTATTATCACTCCATAATACAGACCTGTTTCTTTGTATAATTTCCCGGAGTTCGTCTCTCTTAATCAGCTTAACATCATTGGATGAATTTTCAGGATTTCGGAAGAATCCTGCACATAAATATGCAAAAAGAGTAATAGAATATAGAAGATTGTTGCCTGATTCGAATGCAAAATCAAAGAGCAGCTTAAAACGGATTGATGGAGAAGGTTTCACATTATGTTCTGAAAAACGTTTGAAAGCAAAGAGTAAAAAATTTTCAAGAAATAAGGTGTCATTAATAACTGCAAACTGAAAAAGAGTTCTTGTCGCCTTTATATTGTAATATGAATCTATTATTCTAGACAGATATGAAAACTGCAGAATATCTTTCAGATCCATATTTTGAGTTGATATTACATCATAAGGAGGAGATGGAGAGAATGTCAAAGCAGTGTTATCTCTTATAGACGTTCCGGGGAGAATCTTCAGAACTTCAATCTGAATTTCTTCAGGGCCAATATGAATAAGTTTTCTTAGGTCACTAAATAGAGATTCTATTGTCTGTTCAGGCAGGCCGTATATTAAGTCAGCATGCACTTCAATTCCCGTAATGTTCGCGAGTTTTTTCAACCCTTCTTCAGTGTTGCCAGCTTTTCTGTTTATAGCACTTAGCGCAGGAGAGTAAAATGTTTGTACTCCAGTTTCAACATGAAACTGTCCCGGTAACGCTTTGGTTAGTTGTGTAGTTATTTCATCGGTCAGTTTTGAGGAATCAAATTCCAGATGAAACCTGATATCTGAAAACTCTTCAGAAAACATTTTTAAAAGCTTGCCTGCCCTGTCTGAAGGGATATTAAATGTTCTGTCTAAGACGCGGACTTCTTTTATTCCTGCTTTTATAATATGATATAGATCTGAACGGATTCTATCCAGACTGTAGTACTGCACTTTTCCTGACAGCGAACTTGTGCAGAACGAACACTTTGAAGGACAACCGCGTGATGTTTCCAGTTGTATAAAAGGTTTATTTTTACTATAATAGCCGTTGGTATATGGGGATGGCAGATTATCGAGAGTATCCTGATACAGGGCTGTTCCTCCGTCAAAGTAAGCCCCATCATCAAAAGTAAAACAGATACCCGGTACCTTTTTTAAATTAGAGGAATTTAATGTATCTGCGTTTATCAGGTTTAAGTAAAGTGGAAGTGAACTTTCATCCCCTCTAAAAATAGCAGATATCCACGGACACTGTTTCAGGATGCTTTCGTTATTTCCAAGGAACTCCGGACCGCCAAATACGATATGTATTAGCGGATTAAGAACTGTATACTTTGAAATTAGATTCAGGACAAAATCACGATTGAACAGATATACAGTTGCAACAACTAATGTTGGTTTATTCAGTTGAATCCGGTGCAAAACTTCGTTAATATTATCATTGATAGTGCATTCAATAATATTCCAAGTCCATTCAGGAGAGTATTTTTCAGATAAGCATCTTAACTGGCCGTAAGCCAGCGAACTGTGTGAATAAGATGAATTTACCGAAATATATAAGATTTCTGATTTCTGATTTCTGGTTTTCATCATTAACAACTCATGACAGTCTTTTAACCTTTAACGAAGATTGAAATAATTAAACTCATACAAAAACACTAAGAAGCTAAAAAATAAAGGCTTTTACAACTAATAAAATTTTTGCCTTCTTAGCGTTTCCTTTGCGTACTTTGCGGTTAATATATCCTAGTAAAAGAGCTTATTAAGAGGATATTCCACTATACCGTGTCCGCCATTCTTTAAAATTTCAGGAATTAAATCTCTAACAACGCTTTCATCTATAATAGTATTCAGTGAAAACCAGCCCTTTTTTCCAAGCGGAGATATGGTCGGTCTTTCCAGTGCCGGAAGCAAGTCGACAATTTTTTCCATGTCCTTTTCTTCAACATTAAGCATCAAGCCAACTTTTCCTTCAGCTCTCAGAACAGCATTCAGCAGAAGAGCAATCTTATCGATCTTTGCTTTTTTCCAATCATCTTTTACAGTTTCTTTATTAGCTATAAAACGTGTGGTGGATGTGCAAAGTTCATCTATAATTTTTAAATTATTGGCGCGCAGGGAAGAACCTGTTTCGGTAATCTCCACTATGGCATCAGCTAGCCTTGGAGGCTTTACCTCGGTAGCACCCCAACTGAACTCAACAATTGCATTTATGCCTTTATCAGTCAGATATTTTTTTGTCATCCCAACAGCTTCGGTAGCGATACGTTTCCCCTCTAGATCTTCCGGTTTCTGGATTGAACCATTTTCCGGAACAGCAAGTACCCAACGCAGAGGTTTTCTGCCTACTTTACCATATACAAGTTCTGTTATTTCAACAACATCCGCTCCATTTTCGACAATCCAGTCTTTTCCGGTCAGTCCGCAGTCGAGAATACCTTCTTCTACATATCTGGCCATTTCCTGGGCGCGAATTAACATGCACTCAATTTCAACATCATCAATTGTTGGATAATATGATCTGGAGTTAATTTTTATTTTGTAACCTGCCCTGCCAAACATTTCCGCAGTGGAATTCTCAAGGCTTCCTTTAGGAATGCCCAATACTAATTTATTCATTTCATATACCTTATTTTTGTGTCTTAATTATTTAAGTTTTAAGTCTTTACCATTTTTGTCAAGACTTAAAAATATCGAGTTCAATTTTTTCTTGTTTTTTTAGTTGAAAGTTCAATGTTCCAACCCGGCTGTATTAGGTTTTAGATTTCAAATTATAAGTTTTACAGTTATATTAATTTGTTTTTTTATTCTGCTCAGCTAGAATGGCTATTCAAAGTTCCTCTTTTTAAACAACCTATAAAATATTCTAAAAGTAATAGTTAGCAAACGAATTTCAAAAATTTATATACTAAAATTAAATCGACTAGAAAACTGTAATAGCTGTAATTTTAGCTGTAATTTTTTGTTTATTCGGATGTTATACTGTCTAATCAAAGAAAAAGATTGGAAGATGGGACGCCTGCTGTTTGCCGCAATAAGCTGGTTTTCCCCATATTCAGAAGAGTGATAGTAGATTTATCGTTATAGTATTTTTAAATATAGGAAACAGCCTTCCGAACCTTTTATCCCGTTTAATACTTTTTTGCCATTGTATTCATAGTCTTTATATAAAATTCCGCCTAGGTTCTTAAATCCCAGTTTTTTGCTTTTCCTGTTAAAAAGCAAAAAATGGGTTCACTTTAATAAAATTTTTGTGAGCTTCGTGATGATTATTTAGCTTGGTTGCAGCTCGGCTACTACAGGGTTTTCATACATATTTCTCTAAAACGACAAGTAATACATTTTTTCTGATTTGATGTTTTTGAGAAGTTTTCAATATATGCTTTTTGGTCGAATGTCAATCGTGACCGCATTTCTTTCGAACTATCTGTAATTATATTCATAACTTCTTTCTTTGAACGAACGGCATATACTGAGAAACTACTGTCTTTGTCGGTAAAAAGAGAATGACAAACAATATTGGCAGGCTGGTAATTATAGTTTTGTTCAGTATATAACATATTTAAACATGCTAAAAATGACCATCCAAAGCAGTTATTTAAGTTGAGTATATTAATTTTTCCATGATAAGCCCAAATCAAATCGGGGGAGCACCATACCAGAATGTCATTAATTGTAAAAGATAAAGGGCTTTGAGTATTTATAAAAGCTGGATAAGGTATAGCATCAAATTCATTGAACAGTTTAGATTGCTGAAGAATATTAATTCTGTCAGAAGCAGCACTCTTTATCCAGACTATAACTTGGTCTATGCTGTTTTCTTTATAATAAATTTCATCTATGCATATTTTTTTTGGGTCATTTTTCCATTCTTCTGAATATAGGGAGCTGATTTCAGAAGAAAATACTCTGTGCGACTCATATTTAAACTTAGGAGCAAAATTTGATTTTGAAAATGATTTGCTGTTTATTGCGTTAAGTAACGACTTTTTTAAGATGATATTCAGCCACAGGTCCTGAGCCCGCGACAGCTATCAAAATTTTATTAAAGGTTTGCAAACTGTTTACGTTTTTTTGTTCCATTTCCGAAAAATTGTTTATGATACAGGCGTGCTCATGAATGAGCTTTGAAAGGCGTAATTGGCAAATAAAA
>CAZGAI010000008.1:0-20096 GCA_964523175.1 uncultured Victivallales bacterium
AAATGTTTAATTTTGCTATGAGTGGAAATCAATAGCCATTTAATTGGGCATTAAATTTGACTATTTAACTTTTCAAACAAACACCCATGTAAATAATCATACATTTCTGCATTAAAACTACAAGGTAGTTATCTTTTTTGCTCCTTAACAAATAAAGACTGTTTGTGCATATTTACCCTCCATCAAATTAAACCAGTCATATTTGTGCTCTATTTTGAAACAGTTTTTTTAAATTATTAAAAACAATAAAAATAAAGATCACAGTACAAAACAGTCGTAGGTAATTTATTAAACCATGTTCAGGTAAAGTTGTACTCTTTTAAGCTTAACACTAATCTATCTGTTATTTACTGTTCAATGCTTCAGCCAACATTCTATGCATTTTATCAAATCCAATATTTTTAAGAGGTTTCCAGATAATATTGCAGCGTTTAAGTAAATATTCAGTTTTTTCAGTCAACACCTCAAACTCTGTACTGTTCTGCTGATCAAAAAATCCAAAGTGAGTAAGAATATCTCTTACATAGCTGTTAAGATTAGGATCATCATAAAGAATATAAATCTCATCAATAAATCTATCAAAATCCAAGTGTTTAAGTTTTAGGAACGGAAATTTGTCCATTAGGATATTAGATAGCCGCTCACGTTTAAAGTTATATAGATGATAAATTTCGTTTTTAAGGTTTTTCCTGTTATAGAGAGCAAGTATTCCTTTCACAGTTGTATCAATATATGAGAGCTCTGCTTTGTCTATCAAATTATTTATTATTCCGGTTTTAACGAAGGCTTTTAGTAGAATAAAGAAAGCATTTGTTGAGATATTTTCCTGGTACTTGCCCTTCTCGGTATCGAAAACTAAATTTCCAAGCCTGAAAATATTTGTTGTAATACCTTGTTTCCTTGCAGTAATTACAGCATTTTCAGCTTCATACTTTGTTTTAATATAGTTGTTTGGGTATTCTTGTTTTAGGTTATCAACAGAATCATATTCGGATAGAACATGAAATTTTTGATCTTCAATGTATCCCTGTTCAACTACATCCCTTGTAGAAATATAATTGAAATCTTTCTTTTTCCTTTCTGCTGCAAATTTCAGAAGATTTAATGTAGACAGTACATTTGTTGCATAGTATTTTTGATACTCTCCATAATGACTTACATTTGCTGCTGCATGTATTATAACATCTATCTTATCTGATAAAGCACAGTAAGTACCATTACCTAAACCAAGCTTTGGTTTTTCAAGGTCGGAATTTAGTATTTGCACTCTAATTGCGTATTCGGGATGTCCAATAATCTCATTGCCGAAGTAGTATGATAATTTATGCTTTAATCTTCCTATTGAGTCATTTTTATCTTTCCCTCTGACCGGTAAGTAAATATTTGCTTTAGTTGTTTTAAAAATATAATAAATAATAAAACTTCCAAGATAGCCTGTTCCGCCGGTTAGCATGATATTCTGATATTCTTTTATGCAGTTCAAATCAATATTTTCATATTCTTTGTTTTTCTCTGAATATGAATTAATAATTTCATTATATTGTCTTGATTTTCTGAATTCTGATAATTCTTTTTTAAGAGTGTTGATTCCAATTTTCAGTTCATTAAGACTCTCTTTGAAGTTTGTAGTTTTCTGTTTTATCTGTTTTGATAGTGCTCTGGGAGTTTGATGCTCGAATATGCTGTTTATGCTAATATCAAAGTCTTTTTGAAGTTCTGATACAGCCGCAATAGCCTTGATTGAATTACCGCCGGACAGAAAAAAGTTACTGATCCTTCCAGTTTTAACACCTAGAATTTTGGACCAGACATTACAAATAATTTTTTCACTATCATTTATCGGAGGGAGGTATTCAGATTCTATAAACCCTTCTTCATATTGATCAAGTTTTTTTGAATCAACTTTCCCGTTGGCTGTTATCGGTATCTTATCTACTTCAATAAATGATGCAGGAATCATATACTCAGGAAGTGATTTTGACAGAGTTCTTTTTAGTATATTAATATCAAAATTCTCTTTTTTGGTGTAAAATGCGCATAGATATTTCTGTTCGTTTTTACTGGTTCTTGCAATAACTGCGTTCTCTTTTATATAACTAAAAGCTTTAATCTTGTTTTCAATTTCCCCAACTTCTATTCTATAGCCTCTGATTTTTACCTGAAAATCAGATCTGCCTAGATATTCAATATTCCCATCCGGTAGCCATCTACCCAAATCACCTGTCCTATAGAGCCTATCGTAACCTAATATTTTTTGCTCATCAGTCGCGAAAGGGTTTTGTAGAAATTTCTCTTTAGTAAGTTCCTTTCTATTTAGGTATCCTTCAGCCAACCCAATCCCGGAAATACAGATTTCACCGGAAAAACCGATTGGTTTCAGGTTATTTTTGTCATCAACAATATATATTTTGTAATTAGATATTGGTTTTCCTATTGGGATATTTCCATACTTTTTATCTACATAAAACATTGTTGCCAGAATTGTTGCCTCTGTAGGACCATAGGCATTTATAATACTGTAAGGTTTGGGAACAAAATTTTTGAGTTTATCTCCTCCTATCAGTAAAGTTTTAAGGTAAGGAGTATCAGTCGTCATAAATATTTCTGCAAACTGTGTGGGTAAAAAGGAAATACTGATTTTATTCTTATTATAATATTCGTTCAGTAGTCCGATGTTAAGTTTTATATCTTCAGGGATTACATGCAGTGTTGCACCTGCAAAAAGAGTTGGGAATATTTCCCATACTGAAGCATCAAAAGCGACTCCTGCATATTTAGTACAATTGTCGTTTTCGGTTACATTAAACTCGTTTATATGCCACATGCACAGATTTACAAGAGAAGTATGTTTTATCATTACTCCCTTTGGTTTGCCGGTTGAGCCTGATGTGTAAATTAAATATGCGAGATCATCAGGAGATATTATTGTATTTATGTTTGCACTATTTTTATTTAGTAAGTCTGTATCATTAAGGTATAAAATTTCAGCTTTAAAATTGATATAATTATTATTGGGTATTAAACTTTTAGAAGTAATCAGAATTTTAGAACTGCTGTCTATCAGCATATATTCAATTCTGTCTTTTGGGTATTCGGATGCTATCGGAAGATAGGCTGCACCGGTTTTCAGGATTCCCACTATTGAAATTATCATATCAATGCCGGGTTTGAGAAGTATTCCTGCAATGTCACCTTTTCTTATTTTCTTCTCCAGTAGAGTCCAGGCTAGCTTATTTGCTCTTTCATTTAGCTCTTGATACGTTACTTCTTTATCTTGAAAAATAACGGAAAGGCTGTATTTATTGATTTCGGCTGTTTGTTCAAAAATGTCTATGATCGTTTTATCTTTTGGAAAGCAACTCCCTGTATCATTGAATTCATTTAGAATTTTATCTTTCTCTTTGTCCAGAAACAGTTCAATATCATTGATTTTTCTATTACTATTCTCAATAATACTATCAAGAAGACAAAGTATTCGTTCTTTTAGTCTTATGATTGTTTCATCTCTATAGAGGTAAGTTGAATATTCAATTGACAGCTTAAATTCATTTTCTGCTTCTATACCCTTTAGGAATATGTCGAAGAGTATCTTTCTGTTATCAAAGACATAGGACCCTACGGCTGATTTATGCATTCTTTTTTCTACTTTTTTATTAAACCATGAAAAAGCAATATTAAAAAGAAATGCATAGCTTGGGTCGTGTTCTATATCAAGCTGAGAAAAGAGCTCCGATATTGGATAATTCTGATTTCTGAAGGCCGACAGAACACTATGCTTTATTTCATCCAATAGCGAAAGAAATGTCTTATCTTTACTTATTTTATTTCTTATTGGAAGTCGGTTTATTATAAAACTAAGATGTTTTGAAATAACAGTATCTTTACTCATTTTACCAAAAACAGGAAATCCAATAATCAGGTCTTCTTTTCCTGAGGCTTTTGAAATAAGTATATTGAAAATTGCAAATATAACCATAGAGGGATCTGCATGGATTCGTCTGGAAAAGTTAATTAAATTATTATACCTGTCAGAGTCAATAGAAAAATTAACGTGAGCACCTTTGTAATTCAAAATAGGAGGTCTTGAAAAGTCGGTAGATATGTTTGTTGGAGTAATAGGCCCTGATAAAGTTTTCAGCCAATACTCTTTTTGTTTGAAGATTTCTTCTGAATTATTTTCACTTTTCTGCCAGTAAGCAATATCAGAATAGTGTACCCTAAGCTTTTCCTGGCTCTTATCTATAAAGTAAATATCGAATAAATCTCTTATAAAGTGATTTTGAATCTTTTTGTTAAAAATCAGGCAATGAAAATCAAATAATAAAAAGTGTCTCTCAGGTTTTAGTTCTATAAGGAGAGTCCGAAACAGAGGGAATTTTGAAAGATTAAACGGTTTTTTAAAATTCCTGATAACACTATCTAACTTTTTATCCGGGGTTATTGCTATTTTATTTAGAGGTATATGGTAATCATTTATAATTTTTCTTATAATTAAACCATTTTCAAAACTATAAATAGATCTAAGTCTTTTATGGATTTGAACATGTTTAATAATTGATTCGTTCAGCTTATCATAATTTAACTTACCCTTAATTTCTACATTCAGTGTAATGTTATATTCAGTATCGCTACCTAGCTTTTGAGTTAATACAAAGATTTCTTTTTCTTTTTGTGTAATGGAAAATTCATTTAATTGAGCAGTCATATTTCTCCTTCGATTTTTCAACGCCTTACGATTATCTTTCTGAGGTAATTATCCTGTATTTTAGCTATATAAATTGTATCAATCCTAAGCATTGTAATACTCTCCTCTAAATGCCTCATAATCCTGAATACCGGCAGCTCCGGAAGGAAATAATTTTTGTATCTGTTATAATTTTATTCTGCCGCTATATAGTCATGATCTGCTGCTTTCAGTAAATCCAGGGAATAGTCCAGCTGGGCCTGCCAGTATTCTTTAGCCTCCTGTATAACTACTGTTCCCTTTTGTATTACTTTACCATCCATATCTGTAATTTCAGTACGTATAATCGAACCGACTCTTGCTACCTTTTCAACCTCTCCGTAATAGCTGAAATTTGTTCCGGATGCAATAGTTTGAACTACAATTGGTATTACTTCTCCGTAATAAGTCTTATCAGCATAAAGATTAAAAATAAGCATACTTAGGCAAAACATTAAATATATTTTCATAATACTGTCATATTTCATTTATTCTACCAGATTCTTACTTATTGAACAGACAACACTAACCTTAATCTTTGCCGTATTTTTAACTTCGAACATGTTCAAAGAAACCTTCGAGAAGAACAGGCAACAGTTTCGCCTGCATTGTCTTGAGAAATATCACCAATTTTATCAAAAAAATAGGAATTTTGATTTTGATTTTAGCACTGAATATATTTCCGAACAGCACTATTGTAAAGCTTTTAACGTAAAAATTGTATGTGCTTATTTATCTTAGGTTAAATAAAACCAGAAATATTTGTGCCCAATTTTGAAACTGATTTTAGATTAATTTAAAAACAACTGTTTATTTTATCATATCTTTAAATTATAATTATATTCAGTTGGATGTTCCACGAAAAGATTTTTACAGGGACATCATTTATGAGGTTTAAGGTATCATACATAAAGAAAGTAATAATAATGATAATAGGAATTTGCGGCGGAACTGCCTCTGGAAAAACGACATTTACACAGAAAATTCTTCAGAATGTCAACCCGGAATATTTAATACACATAGAACATGATTCCTACTACAAAGATATAGATATGCTGCCGCCACACCTCCTGGAAAGTCTTAATTTTGACCATCCTGACTCTCTGGACAATTCACTATTTGCAAAACACCTTAAAATACTTCAAAATAACAATCCTATAAACTGTCCAATTTACGATTTCACAATACAAAAAAGAATTAAAGATACTAAATATATCACCCCCAAACCGATTATTATTGTCGAAGGTATCTTAATATTAGCAAATGAAGAACTTAGAGATATCTTTGATATTAAAGTATTTATAGACACAGATAGGGATCTTAGACTTAGCCGTAGACTGAGAAGAGATATCAATGACAGAGGGCGGACACCTAACTCTGTTATTAATCAGTACCTTAAAACGGTGAGGCCTATGCATAACCAGTTTGTTGAACCAAGCAAAGAGTACTCCGACCTGATAATATCCGGAAACACCAACAATTATGTAGGCCTTGATCTACTGGTCACAAAAATAAATGCACACATTAGAGAACTCAAGAAACAAAAACTACTTAGCCCAGCTGAGCCAAAATCATAAATCTATCCTATAAATCCCATACTGCTTAGAAAAACGATTATTATACCTATGGGCACAACAAATCTCACGACAAAAAGAAAAACAGGAAAATATCTAACCGGCAGTAAGCCACTGTTTGACAGTTCATCTCTAACTTTATCTCTTCCTAGAAACCAACCGACAAAAACAGCAAAGATCATACTTGATATAGTCATACCAAAATTGGCCGTTACATAGTCAAATAAATCAAACATATTACGCCCTAAAATTTTAAAATTACTCATAACCCCATAGGATAGTGAGCATGGAACACTAAGAAGCGCAATTACTATTGAAGTCCATATGGCCGCCTTCTTTCTTGAAAGTCCTTTTCCTTCAGTTAAAGCGGCAACTACAACTTCAAGCATAGAAATAGTTGAGGTAAGAGCAGCAACGGCCATTAATAAAAAGAAAATAATTGAGAAAATATATCCGCCAAACATCTGTTGAAAGATATTCGGTAATGTTATAAAAGCAAGACTGGGACCTTGAGAAGGTGCAATGCCAAATGAAAAAACAGCCGGAAAAATAGCAATACCTGCTAAAATTGAGACGGAAGAATTAAGTATACAAGTATAAACAACGGTTGATGCCAGCGTCTCTTTTTTTCTGATATAAGAGCCATAAGTAATCATTGCACCTGCACCAAGACTTAAAGTAAAAAAGGCCTGCCCTAAAGCAATCAGAACAGTCTCACTGGTAACTTTTGAAAAATCCGGTTTAAATAAGAAAGCCAGCCCCAAACTGCTGTTTGGGAGCATTAAAGAACGAATAACCAGAATAATAAGAAAAACAAAGAGTAGAGGCATCAGAATTTTTGCACACTTTTCAATACCCTGCTTTACGCCTCCAACTACAACAAAGGTAGTCAGCGCAATACCTATTAGAGTGTATAAAACCGGCTTAAATACATTTGAAGTAGTAGTGCCGAACATACCGGCAATCTCTGTAGATGTTTTACCTGCAAAGCTGTTGCCTACAGATTTTATTAAATAGTCCAGAGTCCAGCCAAACACGACAGAATAAAATGAGAAAATTAAAATTATCGTAATTATTGCAATCCACCCTCCAAGAAACCAGGGTTTGCGGGGAGCCAGTTCATGAAAAGCTCCAATTACATCCCTTTGTGACCTGCGCCCTATTAAAAACTCCACCAACAGACAGGACATACCTATTAAAATCATAAAACATGCATAAATAAGTATAAATGCTGCACCTCCTCCTTTTCCTGCTATATACGGAAATCTCCATATATTACCTAAACCAATAGCAGAACCTGCTGCTGCCGCAATCACTCCGAATTTTGTAGAAAAACCGTCTCTTTTATGCTGTTTTTTTTCTAATTCCATTAATTTTTAACCTTGATTATTTTCATATAATTGATAACGGGACAAAAGGGGTGCAACAACTTAAAAATAGAACAGTTTTATTAAAAATAAAGGCTATTTATACATAAAACTTTAATAGCATCAATCGAAACACAAATATCATGAACTTAAAATAATATATTCTATAATACTTAATGTAGTGTCTATGTCTATATACATTTTCACAAAAAACAATATTTTAAAAAAATTATAAAAAAAAAGTGTTGTAAAAAGCTGCACGCATGGACTATAATAAATTAATGACTTTATAAGAATTATCACTTTTAATTTAAAATTGACCATATTCCTTTTTAAAACATAAAAACCATAACAAAATCCAGAATAAATTTATGCACACTTTTGTATTACACATTTTCCCTGATAGTAGCCTGGCTAGTTCTCTTATTACTACAGTATGGATTGGTGTTTTTGTAGTTTGTTTTTTTAATTTAAGGTTCGGATGGAATCTTTCAGGATTAATAGTTCCTGGATACCTGGCACCTCTGATCATAATTAAACCATGGAGTTCTGTAGCAATAGTAATTGAAGCTGTTTTTACTTATTTTCTTATGTTTTTCTTCTCTGAATTTTCCTCACGACTGGGCCGCTGGAGCAGTTTATTCGGGCGTGACCGCTTCTTTGCCATAATACTTTTTTCTGTCGTAAGCAGACTACTCTTTGACTGTATACTTTTTCCTGAGTTAACTGTATTTTTGAATAACTATCTGGATATAACTTTTGTATATGAAGGAGGTCTGTACTCAATAGGACTTGTAATTGTTGCCCTTCTCGCAAACCAGTTCTGGAATCCAGGAATTAAACGGGGATTTCCGCAGTTTTTAATAACAATTTTTGTTACTTTTCTGATAATTCGCTTTGTTTTACTTAATTATACAAACTTCAGAATAAGCGAGGTCGCATATCTATATGATGCTATTGCCACATCACTTGCCGCATCCCCAAAGGCATATATAATTTTTATTGTAGCAGCATTCCTAGCTTCAAGGATGAATTTGCTATACGGATGGGAGTTTGGCGGTATTGTCCTTCCTGCACTACTGGCCCTCCAATGGTATTATCCGTGGAAAATAGTCTCTTCAGTACTTGAAGCAGGTATAATATATGGATTGGCTGTTGTTATATTAAAAACACCGTTGTTCAAAAACATAACAATTGAAGGTGCGAGAAAAATACTTTTATTTTTCAACATAGCCTTCGCATATAAAATGCTTGTAGGTTTTCTGCTCCCATTAATAATACCAAACGTAAAAATATTAGATGTATATGGCTTGGGATATATGCTTACATCACTTATTGCAATTAAGATGTATGATAAGAAAATCGGTTTAAAGATGACCAGAATAACACTTCAAACATCTCTGCTGGCGGTAATACTGGCGACGATAGTTGGGTTTTTCCTGCTATATATTCCAGTCATTGGAGGTAAAACCGAGAAAAAAACTAATATATCAGCCTACAAACACATCAAATACCGTGATTTCAATAATATTTCTGAAGCTGTTATGGATGAACAGATAAGGTTATATGGTTTTACAAGAAGACAACCTCAATTAGCTCAAGACCAATTGGCATCTTTTAAAAATACCATAATTGCACTTAAAAACTATGCTAAAAACAGTTCTGACAAACTGCTGCAGTATGCGACTACTCAGCTGAATTCTTTAGATTTTATGCTGGAAATTGTAAGTAATAAGTACATTATGCTCTACGAGAAAGGCTGGAAAAGGTCAAGAGGGATTTACGTAATCACATTAAATCCAGACAATAAAACGCTGGTAAAAGTACCAATATCTACTCAGGGACCAGGCCTTATAGAAAGTGCACTCTTAACTGTTATCCAGCAGGATTATGCAGCTTTGGCAATTGCAGGCGGCAAGAATACTATGGCAAAGCAGCTGAAGAATTATCTTGTCAATAATAATTCTTTTTATAATATTTTCTGCCAAGTTTTCGATTCCCAGCCAACTATCCAGTTTTTTAGACAGGATGACTATATTAAGAGCTTAATGCAGGGATATTTCAAGGAAGACAGTAGTAAAGGAACAAACCCTAAGTCTGTTTCCAGAAATAAGGATTATGTTTATTATGATAAAAGCATGCCTGCACAAGATTTAAAAATTGTTTCTTCTCTTCTCCCTAAACCGAGAATAATTAAAAAAAGACCTTCTTTTCTTCAAAATGATAATAATATTATTGCCCTGTTCTTATCCCCAGAAACCGAACTTGATATACTAACATCAATCGGAAAATTTGATTTGGAGGTAAAGAACAGTGTCAGAAAAAAAAGAATAACTTCAATGCTTTCGGGAAAGGAAGGTTTTTTAGATTCCACATTATCCTCTTTTACAAATTTATTTAAATCCTCCCCTAAAAAGCAAAAAAGCAAACCTCTAACCATTTCAAAAGCCCGTTATATTGACACACAAATCATAACTCCTATAATCAATCTTGCAGATGAATATAACAAACTTACAAAGAAACAAAGAGAAGATAGACTAAGGCTAATATCCTTTGCATCCAGGATTGTCGGATTTACTGTCAATACAGTTACCTGGCAAACTATAAACAAAACCTTTGTTCTACTCACTAGATTTAAAGACAGTACAAATAATTTTTTAGGGGGAACATATATCTTTGTCGTTGGAGATACAGCACCTTATATTGTAGAAATAATTAATCCTTCAGATAAAAATAATTTAGAACTTGGCACATATTTATCCACTTATCTTAACGCACGAGCCTGTCTAATTTCCGGTTCTTTTGAATTGTCTGATTTCTTCTCGTATCAAGATGACCCGCCGACAGTCAGAAGCCTTTTTAACCTGGTAAATCAGATATTAATGCGAGAGAATGATATTCCAAAGACTGAAACAGTCAATGATAAAGATTATAGGTCTACAGTAGTACAGGTTGGGACAATTCCAGAATCCTCAACAAAATATACTCCGAACTCAGTATATTTCACAACGTACCATGGCAAGTATAAAAAATCACAGCTTAACCTACAGGAATTAAATATTTACAAATTTCTGAAAGACTGTAAATTAAATGTTATTCCTGACAGAAAAGGCCCAGAAACAGCCGGTCTGGCTGCAGTTCATTCGCTGCAGGCAAGATATTTACCCGAAACTGCAAATACTGACTTTATATTATTATTTATCACACCAAACACAAAGTTTAATAAAGGAACTTTTAGTACAGAAAAACTAAAGAAGAAAACTGACAAGAAAACTGATAAGATATCCAAAAGTGATAAACCAAAATAAATTGAGAATTTTCACAAAGAATATTTTCGAGTAATTTTTATGAGACGACTAAAGCACATAATTTATACAGTTTTGATTTTGGCATTAATCGGGTACGTTGTAAGTGCACAATATCCTGAGTTTAAGTCATGGCTCACAGCATCTAAAAAGAACAGCAGCAACCCGCAGGGAACCACTGTTCAGCAGGCATATCAGATAAAACAAAATAAATGGACAACTTTTATTATTGAACCCGGAACACAATACTTAAAATTTTTGACAAATGCCATATACTTCAAGACTCATGAGACTTCAGTTAACTATGCAATTTCTGTAGAAATATTAAATAGCTCCAGTAAAAAACTATTAAACCAATCATTCTATTTTAATAATGATACTAAACTTTATAAAAGAAAGCATTCTAGCAGAATATTATCAAACCCATTTTTAGTTGAAGGAAAAAGTTATATAACCCCTAATCTTACTTTTATTCTGCCACTTAGCGATTTAAAAAATCCAACTTCTATAAAACTTAAGTGGAAGCCAGAGAAGACCGTGAAAAATGTTAAAGGCGTTCTAGCAAGAATATCATCTCAGGCACAGGTTTCAAATATGAAAAAAAATGTATTATGGTATCGACTTTCATTCGACTCCAGAAAAGGCTTGGCAAGTGGAAATTTCTATCCAAGTTATATGCTGACAAAGAAAGAAAGAAAGAATATTATAAGCCACATCTGGTCTCCAATCGGCCCTGAGGGTTACATTGGCCATGATTATTTTGTTAGAAGAGTAGGAAAAATGCCTACATCTGAACTGATCCCCCTAAATCTGCTTGTAAGAGATGACCCCAAAACTGAAGAAAAAAATGGGTATAAAACAGACATGTTTAAGATATATGTTGATTCTGGGCTTAATGGACTTTTCTATCCCCAGTCTACCAAAGACATCAATGCGGCAAAAGACCTTTTCATCAAGCTTTATAAAGGTTCTACGGCTTTAAAACTAAAAGATGACTGGAAAAAACTAGGTATGAACATTACAGAATTCAAACGAGGAAAAAGAGTTTATACTGTCGTATATGAAGATAAAAATAATCTTAAAGGCCGTGGTTTTTATCTGTTCTGCAGGAGTGGGCTTTCTAGAAACATTTCACTAGAAATCCCGCACAGATTCTGGGATACACATACAGGTATTATTGGATATAAATTAATGCTGACCGGATATTTTTCTGCAGCAGCCTGGAACACTGTCCATAGATACCAAACACCAAATGATTTAACTTCAAGTTCAGATATGGCACATGCAGAAAACTCTTTCTTCTACTCTTTTACAAAAGCATTTGCAGAACAGATGCCGAAAAATTCCATACTTATTCAACCGCATGGATTTTCTAACAAAAATCAAAAGTCATATTATGGCAAGAAAGCTTCAGTAATATTAAGCAACAGTACATCTGAACCACCGGAACATTTTTTGTATTATGCAAAACTTATTAAAAAAATTATGCCTCAACCTGCCTATATATACCCATTAACTAATGTAAAATGGCTTGCGGCACTGGATAATGTTTCAGCTGAAGTAATTCGAAATAATAATCAGGGACAGATTTTTATTCATATGGAAATGAATGATAAAACAAGAGAGGATATGGCAAAAGAGTTCAAGCTTAGAAAAAAATTCACTGAATGCTTAAAAGAAAAAACAATAAAACTTTACCCGGCAGTAGGCAAATGAAAGACTATACATTTAAACATCCTTTTTCTGATAACATAGATATATTGTGGAGGCATATAAACCGCAACGAAATAGCTGAACTTTCCAGGCAATACGATCAATTCCTATATACAAAAACAACTTCTTCTGAAAAAACTGAATTTTCTGAATTTATTGATTTTTTCATATCCTTTATTGAAGAAAAATATAAAACTTTCGACAGGTTAGATAAGTTGTTCAAAGAATTCGACAGCGAATATTCAAAGCAGGAAAACAGTGCGGATAAAAACAGAATACTTGTTACATTTGCAAATTCATTCGGCATCACATCTGCTAAAAGAAAGAAGAAGGATAAAAAGGCTTTACGGAAATATTTTGATAAAGATGCAGCCACAGAAAGATATCAAAAACATGTAATGAGCCTAAAAAAACAGGTTTCAGCATTTTTCCGCTGTCTCCCGGCCGTTCTTTCAAACCTAAAGCAGAATAACACATCCAAGACAGAGAATAATATAATATTAGACACTGTATTCAACACATTAGAAAAAGAAAAAATTCCTAGGTTAAAAACAGATATTTTAGCCTGTCTAACAAATCTAATCAAAAATATCCCTGAAATAAAAGAGAATGTATTACAGAGAGATAATAATTTGAATCAGCTGATAGGTATAATAGACGATTCAAAATCAGACACATGGAAAAAATGTGAATCGTTAAATATTTTAGCTCTCATAAAGCATAAATCTTTCTGCAGTAATATAGAAAAAATGCTTAATGCGGGAAATAACAGTGATATTTTTATCCGTAGACACTCAATATCTCTGCTGGTAGATAATATATCATCGTTTAAATCTTCGGATAAAATTTTGTCTGAAATATTAAATGACCCCAGTGCTTTTGTAAGACAAAAGCTGGCTGAATCTTTAAGCAAAGTTCCTGACGAAGTACTTATAGACAAACTCTACACTTCTTTTTTATTAAAAGAAACTGATACTGCTGTCCGCTGTTCAACGCTAAAATTCATTCCTTCTTTATTATCTATAGGTTACCCAATAATCAAAATAATAACTCCTTATTTAGAACTTTTACAATCAGATTCATCTCCAAAACTCATAGATTTTGCTCTACTTAATCTTACAGATTGCTTTGATGCATTAGAAGGTACAGATACAAAAAGCAGAGAATTATGGCAGGAAAAATTCTTCCCGGCAATTGAGTATTTGCACTGTAATGCGGAAAACTTAACCACACGCAGACGTGCAGCACAGGCCGGTGAACTGTTATGGTGCAAATCTACTCCTGAAGCTCAACAACTCCTGAATCTGATTAAAATAAAAACTAAAACCCTGAAGCTGGGAAAATCCGTTAAACTGTTAAATAGCGAAATTGAAGAATTTGACGATATCACTATTGGGCGTGTCCTTGCAGTAATATCACAGAATGACTGCTCTCTGGAACTTAAAAAATCTAAGAGTAATTATAAACTTATCCGAAACTATAAATTCGGTTTTAAATGGTGGCGTCTGATTCATGAATTCAGAAATCCGTCTCCGGATAAAAGGCAAACTTTCAGCCATACACGTGCTAGGCATTTCAGAGGAGAAATCAGATCTGCCACATCTATTATGGCTGAACTGTCTGAAACCAAAGTTCCCGGAGAACCGCTTTTTATAAGTCAGGAAGGGAACAGCCGTCCATACCTTCCCCTCCTGGATGAAATCATTTCCGCATCTGAAACATCTGATACAATAAAAGTTTTTACACCTGAAGGTATCACTTCAATTGTGCCGCCTAAAAGTTTTATTAAACGCTTTCTCGCAGATTTTAAATTTGCCATTAATTTTAAAAAATATGCTGTATTACGAAACTGGCAGGAAGATTTTCAAAACTCCCCGTCCGATTATATCGGTGCAGTCAAAAAACTCGGTTTTGACATTAGCATTACCCCCTACCCTAAGAGTAAATTTTCAACACCTGCAGTCGACCCTAAAGTTAAACGCTTTTTCTCTATGCAGTTTTTACTTCCACTTTATCTTTCTGATTTCTATAATAGCCTTAAAGTGTATTTCCTGTCACTCTACAAGAACACACTTCCGCAGTTAGCTATTTTTGTAGTTGCCATACTGGCCATCTTCTTTGGTCGCCATCTTACTATAAACGCACTGATTCGTAAATCCAGGGCTGCAATACCACTTGTCATCGGCGGCTGGGGTACAAGGGGAAAATCCGGAACAGAAAGAATTAAAGCAGCTCTTTTCGCATCGCTGGGCTGCAGCGTCATCAGTAAAACAACCGGCTGTGAAGCTATGTTTTTATATACACCGCCATTTGAAAGAACACATGAACTGTTCCTCTTCCGCCCATATGATAAAGCAACTATATGGGAACAATATAATATTTTCCGTTTGGCGGATAAATTACATGCAGATGTATTTCTCTGGGAATGTATGGCTCTTGCCCCGACCTATGTACGCATACTGCAGAAACACTGGATGAAAGATGACCTTTCAACAATTACTAACACATACCCGGATCATGAAGATATCCAGGGACCGGCCGGCTGGAACATAGCAGAAACAATGACTAATTTTGTCCCGAATAATGGAAACCTTGTAACTGCTGAAGAACAGCTTTTCCCATTTTTGGAAACAGCAGCCAAATATAAAAATACTAAATTCGCAAGGGTTGACTGGAAAGATGCAATACTTATACCAGATGATATTTTGGAAAGATTCCCCTATGAAGAGCATCCTCATAATATAGCACTCGTACTGGAATTGGTCAAAAACCTCGGGATAGAAAAGGAATATGCATTAAAAGAAATGGCGGATAATGTAGTTCCGGATATTGGTGTTCTAAAGAAATATCCAACTGCTGAAGTCAGGTCCAGAAAACTTGAATTTCTCAGTGGAATGTCAGCAAATGAGCGTTTTGGATGTATGCAGAACTGGACCCGTATGAAACTTGATACTACCCTCCCGGAAGAAAACCCGGACATATGGATAACAACTGTTGTTAATAATAGAGCTGACCGGATTGCACGTTCAAGAGCTTTTGCCAAAATACTTGTTGAAGATCTTAGTGTAGACAGACATTTTTTAATAGGAAGTAACCTTAAAGGAATGTTAGGATACATAAAAGAAGCCTGGGATACCGATCTTGCAGACTTCACGCTCTGTGATGAAAAGAAAAGTAAAGAATATGCGCTTGAACAGTTTAACTTAAAGGCTGACTTTCTGAGAATACCAAAGACAGAAGCACAGCTGAAAAAATTCCTCGGAGTAATGTTGAAATCTTCAGAGAATAAGGACAGTAGTAAAGTTATTGAGCTGTTTAACAGTCCTGATAAAATTGCAGATGCTCTAAAATCCTCAGATAAAAATATATATACCGATGAAATAGTAGAGCATTATAAAATATATTATACTCTCTATACCGAATATTCCGAATTTATTAAAAAACTTAGCAGCACCAATAATCCGGATGAATTAAACAAAACCTGTAAGACACTTCTATGGAAATGGTTTGAACAGAAATTCATTGTTGTTTATAATTATTCTGCTACCGGAAACGAAATTATAGATACAATAGCAAAGTCAGTTCCACCTGGTATATATAATAAAATTATGGCTCTTCAAAACATTAAAGGTACTGGTTTGGACTTTTTCTACCGCTGGCAGGCCTGGGAAAATATCTATTATTTATGTCAAAAGATTAAGGCAGCTAATGATGATCAACTTGAAGGCGCACTGCGTGAACTGTCTAAAATTAACAGCTTTGAAATACTTGCTGTTGATACTGTAACAAAGCTTGCTTCAAACCTGACCGAATCCAAAAACAACTCTGAATCAGTCAATATACTGCTTAAGGAAATCAGAGAAAAGCTTGACAGTTCAGCTCAGACAAAACCCGGCGCATCGACTGAATCAAAAGAAAAAAGTTCTCACAACAGTTTATTCATCAAACTTGTGGAAAACTTTATTGACCCGGGTGATGCAGTAAGGCGCAGGAGAAAAGTTGATAGCATATACAGAGATTTAGCCAAGGGTAGAGTATCGTATAGTCAGACTATCACAACACTCCAAAAAATTAATAAAAAACAAAAAGGCGGCTGGCTTAAACTTAAGAAATAAATTTCTTCTATTTATTTTTATACTGAAGTACTTCTACTGTTATATCGTCTGACTGGTCAATTCCATTCGTAAATATACTGACTTTTTCTACAATTTTTGAAACAGTTTCTCTAGAACTTGTATTCCGTTCTGAATAAAGAATATCAAGTAGCCGCAGTTCTCTGAACTCCTCATTATTCTTACCTAAAGCCTCAGTTATACCATCAGTATATAAAACTATCTTATCATTAAAATTTAAATTCATAACATCAGTATCGTAGGAACCTTCAAGTACCCCTAAAGGAGGTCCATGTATTTTATCAATTTTATCAATACTTCCATCTCTAATGATAAATGGTTTATTATGACCTGCGTTAGAGAAACTTAGTTCTCCTGTTTTTATATTAAGTATACATAAAAACATTGTTACGAACATTGCTAATTCATTATCAATACATAACTCTATATTCATTGTGCTTAATATTTCACCCGGTGAGATATCTTTATGAGCTTTTGCGCGAAGAAGAGTTCTTGTGACTGCCATAAACAAGGCAGCTGGAACACCTTTACCTGAAACATCCCCTATTACAAAACAAAGTTTATTATCATCAAGAAGAAAAAAATCATACATATCACCTCCAACTGCTTTTGCAGGCTTTATTATCGCGAAAATTTCAAATTCTTCATAATGAGGAAAAGCAGGAAACGTTCTTGGGATTATACTCATTTGTATTTTTCGAGCAACATTGAGTTCACTCTCAATTTTCTCTTTCGCAGAGGTAGTTTTTTTAAGGTTATCAATATATTCAATTAATGACAGGCGCATAAATTCAAATGATTTGGACAATTTTCCTATTTCATCATTATTTTTTAATACTTCTACAGGACCGGTAAATTCGCCTGAGCTCATTTTATCGGTGGCATTAACTAATAACCTTAACGGCTGGGTAATTCTGCTTGTAACAATAATTATAATAATGAAAAGGAGAAGAAGGCCGATAATTGAAAAAATAATAATATTACCGGCGTCTTTTCTTATTCCGGCGAGAAATTCATTTTCCGGGTAAAAGATGCCTAAGGACCAATCGTTTACATCTAAAGGAGTATAGTAAAACCATCCAGTTGAATTTGTAATGTTACTGTAGTATTTTACAAATCCGGTTTTTCCTTCAAGCATTGATTGGCCAATTGATGCCAGTTCTCTATCCTTCATATTCTCTGCCATTTCCTGAATAGTCCACTTCATTATGTATTCAGAATCAGGAAATGATATTATTTTACCTGTTTTTGAAATTAAGAAAGCATATCCCTTACCATAAGATTTAATTGAACTAACATAGTTTTTCAGCCACTCTAATGAGATATCGACAGTAGAAATACCTCTTAGTTTTGCTCTAATACTCTTATCGCCATAATAAAATGGGACAGAGAAAGTTGACATTATAATATTTCCCGCACCCTCATCAAAGTACGGTTCAGTCCATACTGGCTTATTAAGTTTACATGGATCCGAATACCATTCCCAGGTTTGGTAATCATATGACTTTGAAAGATCCATATACTTCGCTGTTCCATCATACTTACATGCATAAGGTGCGAATAATTTGGTATTTTTGCTAAACATGTATGGCGCAAATGCTATACAACTACCATATATATCATTATGGTTATCAACAACTGCAGTGATAGTTTTTTGAAGTTCTTCTCTGCTGAAAGAGGAATTACTCATCATAGCAGAGATTGTTTTGGCAATTCCTTCGGCAGAAACAAAAACCTGGCCAATCTTTCTGTTGACCAATTTTGATAATATTGTTGCCTCTTTATTTATACTCTGTATTACTATTTTTTTACTTGTATTGAAAAAGTAAAAAAATATTATTAAATAAATCAGCGAAGCGAGAGAAAGAATATATACGCATAATTTAAAAGCTAACCCTCTATTTCTCAATATAAGAATCTCCATATAAAAATATTAATACTTTACTTCATAATAATACTCTATCATTAGACTATAACATTTATAAGCACTTTTAAATAATAGCTAGATTATTTAATTAAAAAGCAGCCTTATTGAAAGTCAGTTAAGAAAACATGGCAACATATGCAGTACTTGTACTTGCCGCACACTTCCTTTGACCGCCTTCCAAAAAACTCATGGTTTTTTGCGTAGTGTTCAGGATTACTCTTTCAAATTCAGGGTAAACCCTTTCTCATCACAATCAACCTTAATAGTCTGTTTTTCTGCAATTTTACCTCCTACTATCCATCTGGAAATAGGTGTTTCCAATTCTCTGGAAATAGCTCTTTTTAGAGGTCGTGCACCATATACCGGATCATAACCACGTTCAACCAAAAGTTCTTTTGCTACTTTGCTAATATCAATACTAATACCAATACCGGATAGCCTTTTTGCAAAAATTTTAAGCTGAATTTCTACTATTTCCATTAAATCAGATTTCGCTAATGAATGGAAAACTACAATTTCATCAACCCTGTTCAGGAACTCAGGCTTGAAATGGTGCCTAAGTTCACCCAGAACAGCATTTTTGATTTTAATGTCTTCTATTTCTCCTTCTAAAAGATGCCTACTTCCAATATTGGAAGTCATTATTACAATTGTATTTTTAAAATTAACAACCCTTCCCTTAGAATCAGTCAGTCTGCCGTCATCTAGCAACTGAAGCAATGTATTAAATACATCAGGATGTGCCTTTTCAATTTCATCAAACAGAAGCACAGAATACGGTCTTCTTCTGACAGCTTCAGTCAATTGCCCGCCTTCATCATGCCCGATATAACCCGGAGGCGCACCTATCAATCTGGAAACACTATGTTTTTCCATATATTCCGACATATCAATACGAATCATAGCTTTCTCGTCATCAAACAGATTTTCGGCTAAGGCTCTAGCCAGCTCAGTTTTACCAACACCGGTAGGCCCCAGAAAAATAAATGAACCAATGGGTCGGTTTGGGTCTTTAAGCCCGGCCCTGGCGCGTATTACCGCATCTGCTACAGCGTTTACAGCTGAATCCTGTCCAACAATACGTTCATGAAGGTTTTTATCCAGATTTATTAATTTCTCTTTTTCACCAAGAACCAGTTTACTGACAGGTATATGAGTCCATCTTGATACAATATCTGCAATATCATCTTCATCTACGTCTTCCTTTAAGAGTCTGGACTCTTTTTTCTCCTGTTGCAATTTATCTTCAGCTTCATGCAGCTTCAGCTCAATCCCGGGCAAAGTCCCATGTTTGATTTCCGCGGCTTTTTCCAGATTATAACAGCTTGCAACAACTCTGTTTTTGATGCCTCTG
>CAZGAI010000009.1:0-19340 GCA_964523175.1 uncultured Victivallales bacterium
TAATCTGGCAGTTGTCAGGTCATTGTAATTGCTGGATATTCTTCTATTTGTCATAGAAGTAACAATAAACAGCATAGCTAAAATTGAGATAAGAGCAAGAAAACCAATTGAAAGTAATATTGCGATTCCTTTTTCATTTTCTGTTTTCATGTTGTACCTGCAGTGACAAAAAATTCAAGTTATCAAGCTATGTGCGAGTTAAAAGTTATCAAGTTATCAAGTTGAAAAGAACAAACATTAGAATAATGCCCTGAGCTTTTATATCCTATATCGTTGTCCTGATCGTTATCATTGTCCTTTTGATGACGATCAGGATTACGACAAAGATCACGAATTGTACATTCTCTTCTCAATCAATTAATTCAAAGCAAATTCTTATACTGTCTAATTATCTAAATATTCAAATCTTTTTATTTTAAGAGAATAATCAACCGGATCTCTGACAACAGTAACAAAAATCTTCTGAGTTGCCAGTATTTCATCTCCATTAATATCATATTTCCCGGTTTGACAATCTACACCCTTTACGTTTACTGTACCTGATGTACCGGTACCTATATCATTTATAGCCTGTACAACAACAATAACATAAAAAATATTTGAAACTCCTGAGGCTTGTGTAAGGTTTATAAATTTACCGATAATTTCTTCCTGTGTAGCATCATTATCTCTATCTAAGTCAACACCGCTATCATAGCATAAAGTATTAATGAGACCGTTTGTCTCTCTTAAAATTTGTGCCCTTGAGTAAAATACAGTTCCTCCATTAGTGCTATTATTATCTAATACATCTGAAGCAAAGGCTGCAGCTTCAGTCGCTCCTACCTCATTGGTTCCAGTAATTTCTCCAGGGCCATCTGTGCTGCCTATATCGCTTCCAACTCTTATTTTTTGAAATAGTACAGTTAAAACTTCTTGCAGATTTGTGTTAACATTAACTTTTCCATAAGTTTCGATATCTGAGGTCATTTTAACCTGATTAAGAATATTAGCGTCACCGGCAGAGTAAGTATTTCCTCCACCTTCTCCCTCTCCCTCGCTTTCATTTGAACTACATTTTTTTAGGTTGATAGTCTGCCACTTGCTCCCCCTATGAATCAATCCCAATTCCCATGGGGACTGCATTGGGGCATTTCTAATATAAGCAGTTGAAATATTCCAAGGAGAGTCAACGTTTGGTTCCATGTCTGCATCTCCGCCTGGATTAGGGACAAAAAGATTGTTTTTAATGCCCAATGAACCTGTATCAACAGTATCGTACACTGTTACTCCGGCCCAGTCTGAAACCAGAAGATTTTGTCGAGGGTCTGGAATTTCATAATCGATATAAATGGTTTTTTGTACATTATCGCTTGGAACTACATAGCTATTATCCTCATCTTCAATTAATGAAGGAGCAAAGTCTGGAACAGGGTCAATAGTTATATCAGTTCCATCTATTTGAATCCACCATTTTCCTGTAGCCCCGCCAAATAACTTATTTTTACTACTATGAGTGTTGTATACAGTAACATTCATATCTCCGGTAAAAGTATAATATGTATTTGTATCTAGGTTTCCACTAATGCTGTTGATTGTAATTGATGTACCTCCTCCGCCAGGAGTTTTTGGCATAATCATAAGTTCAGAAACAGGCCCTGTATAAGTTTCAGTAACATAGTAGTTGGACAGATCGTCTACGTCAACCTGACCAGATGGTGTCTGCATAATAAATGGATGACTGGATGACATTGACCCAGGGTTGATATTTAAGTCTCCTGTAATATTGTAACCTGAACTTTCAGTTGTTGGATAATTAAATGGCTCTAAGTTAGAAAAATCATAAAAAGGGCTTCCTCCGTTTTCATACAGCTTAACTTTAAGGTTTGTAATTTTTAAATTTGTAACATTGCTTTCAGGCTCTGTTGATGAGACCCACCCTGTATTATATGCACTTTGATCCACAAACTTACTCGCATTTGACATATAAGATTGTTTTACTGTATTCGGCAGCGGAACATATGCTACATCGCTCCTTGTGTAAGTATTTCCCCCCATGTCAAACTGCCAGTCCATATTTACTTTTGCTATTAAATCAAAAACAGTAGTATCTGTATTATACATATCAACAACTTCTACATAAACAAACTCCGGAAGTACATCTGCCATAGCTCCATGTGAAACAGAATACTGGGCAGTTGCTACAAATTTCAGCTTAACTTCATTAATGTACGGGCATTTCTCCAGACCTACATATGTTGGATTATCTTCGTTGTCTGTGGTTGCGTCAGAATCAGAATCGTTATAATCAATAAGGTTTGCTGCAATCTGATTTTTACATGCAGTACTATCTCCTATTTCTCCTGCAGAAAGCCAATTGTTTAGCCATGAAATACCGCCGCCTTGAGAGTTACTATATGAATTTGGAGCAGTTAAAATACTGGAAATTGTCAAACTATCCCAGTCAGTTCTTGTTAAATTAAAGCGATGATATATTTCATCACTATCTTTGATATCATTGTCATCATCATCAATCCAGAAAGCTTCAGGGCTTGGAATGCTGTCAAAAGTAAAAAACTGTCTGAAAGAACCTTTTTGATTATCGTTAACGCCCAGCTTGTCAAAAAATCTGTAAATATCATTCTCCCATCTGTCAAGCGATAACAGTCCCGGCGGATCGGCTTCATCAGAGCATATTTTCTGTGCATTTTCCTCAGTAAACCATGATGACGGCAGGCTTTCTAAAAACAGTTCATTTACACTTCTTCCCGGTCGTCCTATTACTGTATTTCCAGAAGCATCTATCATGGTTGCTTCCGAGGCAGGAGCATCTTCAGAAATAGCAGTTGTTGAGTTGTTAGCTGCATTTACGCCGGAATCAATGCAGGCAGAAGGGTCAAGTTTTCCAAAATTTGATATAACAACATATGCTAAACGTCCTATTATCGGTGTATCTGTTCCATGATCAAATGGAAAATACTGCCATGTAGGGTTATTGTCTAAATTATAGTTTAGATTGGCATCCAGGTCAGTGTAGTACTCCATATTATCTATAACAGTATGCAAAAGGCCGGTGCTGCCGGCAAGAGATTCTCTTTTAACATCATCTGAAACAGCAGGGTCCTCAGCATTACTACTGTATACTTCATATTGAATCTCATCACTAATATTTCCACTGCTTTTATTAAGTGCAGCAAGTGCACGCTGAAGCCCTGTATGGGCTGACAGTCTTGAAGTAGTCTGGGCAGAATAATTTTCTGCAGCTTTACGGTCAGTCATAGTAGTTGCAACAAATAGAATTGTCAACATAGAAAAAAGAGCAAGAAACCCTAGTGCCAGTATGACAGCAAAGCCTTTTTCATTTCCGGTATTCATAGTACACTTTCCTATTTAGCTTAAACACGATATAACGCTCCCTATACCTTATATATACATTTTAATGGAGGTTACGCTTATTAACAAGTATTCTGAAAAGTATTTTTTATTGATATGAACAATGTGCATATTTTCTGTTATAGAAATGGACTCAAATGTTTATAAAGTAATCTTATTTAAATAAAAATTTGTTAATATTATACTTTTGTTTTTTGTATTTCCTTCTTCTGTTGGACATTCCTTGTTGGATATTGAATATTCAGCTATGAAAGAAATTTCTTTTTATGTCTTTACTTAGTGCCATTCAGTATTGTCCCCTGTTGCCTATGAGAACAGTTTTTTTAAAAGAACGTTCGTGTTTCTTTCTAAAGTCAGATTTAGGATCTGTTGACAAATTCTCCGGAGTACCTCCAATATCAATCCATTTTTGCCAGGAGTTTTTATTCATAATTGATAGATTAATTTCTATAGAAAATGGAAATCCTGTAATTGTGCACGCATCCGGATCCTGCGAGGTTTCATCATCCGGATCTATTGTCTCTCCATATTTGTCAAAACAATTAAAGGTTAAATCAGTAACATAAGGGATTACTTTTTGATAATTATCGCTAGAAACTGAGTTTGCTGTGAAAGCAGCAACCGGAGTGTCAGACACCGAGGTTGTTGTATATCCTACAGTCAGGTTATCATAGTAGTTCCATTTTGCGTTGTCATTGCCACTGCTTTTGTTTCCAGTAACACTTCGTCTCAGCCAACCTGCCAGTTGATCTGTTGAAGTAGTTGTGTAGTAGAGTTGATATTTTATTTCACATAAATTAGTTGTACAGTCTGTGTTAGGCAAAAAACTGGTTGCGGAAACAAATGCAAGAAGCTCGTTACTGTACTCATTCCAGCTTGTACTGGAGCCGTGATGCCAGAACGGTGTCTGTCCGTTTTCATAATAAATACATTGTATTTCTCTTGTCATTAAATCCATGGCAATTTTAGCATTTTCAAAGATCATCGAATGCTCACCTGAAGCTGAAACTACCTTATGCACAGAATCATAAAACCTTGTAACAATAGCAAAAATAACTACGAAAAGAGCCATTACAACTATTAGTTCAATGAGAGTAAACAACTTATTTTTTCTAAAAAATTTATGATCTTTTTTAATCATAGTAAATTATTACCGTTTTGTAGAAACGGGTTTCAAGCCCGTCTCTACTGATTGAAATTAAACAGTTCAAGATAGTATGTATTTTTTTTTCTTTGTCCATAGGGTTTTTCAACCGGCCAGCTGATCTCAATATTCAATGCTACTGCTCCATTATACCCAAGTGAATCAATATCCTCACCGGCAACTCTAATATTTTGAACAGGTGATTTCCAAATTAGAACTTCTCCGGTAAAATCAGAAACACTGCCTTCGCTGGATTTTACCATAAGTCCAAAGATGCCATTGGTTGTACTTGGGGTGGCGTTTGTATCTGTGATATCATAAATATTACCCTCTACTGCTGTTCCCCATATGGCTGGATTCAAGGTTCCATTAGTCGCAACCACAGGTTTTGAGATTGGAATCGTACCTCCATATGAGAATAATTCATCCCATGTATCACCGTTATTTTCATAAGATTCTCTTGCAATATAAGCCAGCATACTATCAGCGGCTTCAGAGGAATAATTTTCTCCGATAGAATCCCTTATTTCATTAAACCCAACGGGAAACAGAGACACGATTGCAGTTAGGCCTATCGCGAGAATAGCGATAGCCAGTGCAATTTCTATCAGATTAAAATGTTTATGTTTCATTTTGTTTTCTACACTCGTTCAAAGTTCAAAGTTCAAAGTTCAACGTTCAACGTTCAACGTTCAACGTTCAACGTTCAACGTTCAAAGTTCAACGTTCAAAGTTCAAAGTTCAAAGTTCAAAGTTCAAAGTTCAACGTGTCTCTACTAAAATTATAGCTTGTTTGAACAGTTGATTCAATAATTATACCTTTATTGTAGTTATTAACTAAAGAACGTTTAGCGAATGTGCACTTATGCGTTATTTTTAATTGTGAGCTTTTCTCACACAAAGACACTAAGCCACAAAGAATTTCATACCGTGAAGAGCATAAAGATCATGAAGATTTTGTTTTTCTTAGTCCCGCGCCTGCGGGACTCAGGTTGAGACAAACCTTTCCCGCTTTTTGGCGGGATAAATTCCAAACTTGTAACGCGCTGCGTTAAACTTTTATAATTTTTCTCTTAGTGTCTTTGTGCCTTTGTGTGATAAATTTGGTTGCTGCTCGGCTGCTCCGGGTTCTCAGTGACTCAGCTTTAATCAAGGAAATCGTAATCTATAACATATAACTCACCTGTATCAGGATCTCTTCTCACGGTAAAAAGCATCATCTGTATTCCAAGAACTCGATCACCACCAACATCATAGGTTCCAATAGTTGTTGGAATTTGACTATCTACATCTCCGTCATCGTTTGTATCAACATTGAGTGTTACTCCACCAATGTCTTGGATAGGCTGAGCAACAACTACAACACAGAATTGATCAGGAACATGTTCCAAAGATGTTGTAAGATTGATAAATTTACCGATCAACTCTTCCTGGGTAGCATCTGTATCTCTATCTAGATCAATACTTATCCCCTGCACAGTGGTGTCAGTTGACAGTGCTGCGGACATTCCTGAATTTTTCAACATCTCAGCACGTGAGAAAAAATGTTTTGAACTATCGGCTTCACCTCCGCTTTTTTCTATTAAATCTGCAGCAAAAGCCTGAGCAAATGTTGTTGTTACTTCATTAGTTCCGGTTATATTTCCGGGATCACTTGCAGTCTTAAGATCCGTTCCAACTCTAACTTTTTCATAAAGAACCGTTAATACCTCTTCAATTTCGGAGTTAACATTAATTTTACCATATGTTTCTGTAGCGGTTGTCATTTTAACCTGATCTAAGATATTGGCATCTCCGTAGCCAGATTCAACGCTATCGTCATAGTATGCATTTCCGGCACCGTCTAAACCTTCAAGTGAGTTATATTTCTTTAAATTAATTGTCTGCCAGTTACTTCCTCTATGGATAAAACCCAACTCCCAAGGGGATTTCATTGGAGCATTGCGAACATAGGCAGTAGAAATCAACCATGGCTCAGTTGCAGTCGGCTCAGGGTCATAATTGTTACTATCAGGGAGGGTAGGTAAATCATAATTACTGTTTTTTGCATTTAGCGTGCTTCCATAATTTAGAGCTGATGCAGCGGAGATACCGGCAGAAGCACTTAAACCTTCTATGTATGCTGGAGAAGGAGGATCGTGAAGCTCCCATTTATCTGATAAAAGGTTCTGTCTCGGATCATTTACTTCAAAATCTGATACAGTATAAATATATTGTACTGTATTACCCCCTGTTGGAACAGTATAGTCCAATATGAGGTTTTGAGTATCAACACTATCATCTACGTATGAAAAATCATATAGTATATTTGCGTCAGATGAATTACGAAGCTTAACTTTTACTTCATTGATATTCAAATAAGCAGAAAAACTCTCTATATTAATATAGCTATCGGGGAATCCGGATAGTAAATGAGATGCGAGGTATTTCCAGCCGGTCCAATCATCAAAGTTATTGTATTCCTGATAGCCATAATCGGTTGGACTGCTGGAAACACTTGTAAAACTTCTCGTTATAGTTCTGTTTGGAACTGTTTGGATTCCTGTAGTAAACGGACCATACCAGCGATAGTAAGGTATATAGTAGAGTTGGAATGAAACATCATATTTAAAGTCATAGTCAACAAATACTTCAGCTAGAGCTGTATTACTTTCGTCATACATGTTTACAACCTCAATATCACCAAGTTGTAATCTGAAATTAAAACCATTCAACCTTTTTTGATCACCTGGAGTTTCGGTTGGTGGCCAAGGGCCATAATTCCAAAATGCGATACTAAAAATAAGTTTTAGTTCATTTATATACGGGCATTTTTCCAAGCCAACATATGAAGCATTAAAATCCTGAGCAGAAGTGGTTACGGTTTCATTAGTAGTGGCAATATAATTGGAATCGTTATAATCAATAAGATTGGCTACTATCTGTTTTTTACATGAATCTGTACTTCCAAAGTCTCCACTGTACTTCCAATTTGCCAACCAAGGAATACATTTTTCTGTATCACCATCGTCATTTGCGTTATAAGCAATAATATTATTCTGTGTATCAAGAATATCATCTACGCTAAGATCATTCCAGTCTGTTCTTGTAAGGTTAAATCGATGCTTCATACCGGCTTTTGTATGAATACTATAATCAGTATCTGTCCAGAAAGCCTCAGGGATAGGCAGATAGTTAAAAGCAAACAAATTTTTAAGTGAAGTTTTTGCTGCATCAGTAATAGGAGCGGCAGCGTCAGCAAAGCTGTCGCATAACTCGTCTAAATCAGACCAACGGGCACCATAGGCTAATAATCCTGATGGCGAACCGGATATATTATCAGCACTGAGCCTTGAGGCCGTATCTGTTTGTCCTATTAATGACATTGTAGCTAGAAAAAGTTCAGAAATATCTCGTCCAGGCCGACCTATAACTGCATTACCGTCTGCGTCAACACTTGTAGCTTCTGACGCAGGATAGTATTCTGAAATAGCGTTTGTTGAATTATTAAAGGCGTTGAGGCCCGAGTCAATACTGGTTGATGGATCAATTTTTTTACCGAAAATCCGCAATATTGTGGGGGTATCAGGGCTATCGGTAACAATAAACGCAAACCTTGCAGTAATCGGCGTATTTATTCCACTATTGGCTGGTATATACTGCCAGGTAACGTCTTCGCTGTCTGTAGCCGGGGTATAAGTTTCTCCAGGATAGCGTGTATCCCATGAAAAAACTTCTTGGTTATTACCATTTTCAACAGTTGCCAGAAAGTCTGATAAGTTTTCAGTATATGTGATACTTCCATCACCTTCATGGGATACAATTTTCGTGTAATCAATGTCTTCAGTCGTTTCTGAAAAATATTCCTTCATTACGAATTTAGAACGCTCTAGCGCGGACTGCGCTACCATTTGAGCCATTCCTTTTGAAGCATAATTTTCAGCTGTTTTATTTTTAATAATTGCGGTTGTAACAAAACCCAAGCCGATAACAAAAAGCAGCGAAACAACACCCAGCGCAAATACAATTGCAATGCCGTCTTCTGAATTATTCAATTTTTTAAACTTCATGACTACACCTCATAGAACTACTTTTTTTTGTCCACGAATTTTACGAATTATTTAAAAACACTTATTGATTTTGCTGAAAAATCAATAAGTAATTAGTGCTATTCGTGGACAACTTCCTTCTGTTTATTACTAAAAAATCCATCTTTAGGCGGGATAAACCTTTTCATGGAACGTCTAATTATGTTCATATTGCCCTCTATTGCCAAGAAAAACAGTTTTAGTGTATGTCTGTTGATATCTTCTGCGGAAAGCCGCGGCATCAGCGGATTCACCATTTAAAGTACCGGCTAGAACTACCCATTTATTCCATGCCTCTTCAGGCAGAAGTGTTAATTCAATGTCTACAGAAAATGGATATTCAGTGGGAGCTGTAAGAGCATCAGGTAGTGCCACACCGCCTGCATCATAGTTTTCAATCAAGTTTCCATTTTCATCATAACAATAGAATTTAAGTTCGTATACATGCGATATTAGTAACTGGTTATATTTCGAGGAATCATTATTTGATGTAAATGCATTATTTCCGCCTATTAATCCAACAGTATAGTTACCTTTTTCATTGTATGGAGGATTTACAGATTCATCGACTGGCCCTGTAATCGTATTACTTGCATGAACTATTCCCCAATTATATAATGCACCATTCTTTATGTCTGTGTAGTTTCTATAGAGCTTTCCTGTATTTTTATTGCTTAGTTTGTTCTTATAGCGGAGTTGAATTTTTATTTCACAAAGATTAGTATAACTAGAACTTCTGGGTCTGTTGTTCATACTGACCATATTTATCAGTTCATTTCTATATAAAGACGGGCTTACAGCATTACTGGAAAAGTACTTAGGTTTATGCCACCAAGGTACTTTTATTCTATTGCCGCTGAATTCATAAAAACATATAGAAGTTTCTATGTCTTTTGCGATCACATCCAATGCAAGTCTAGCATTATTAGAGGTCTGTATTTTTTCATCTGCAAGTGCCCAGGTTTTCTGGGCAGAATTGAAAATAATTGTTGATGACAACAATAACACTACAAAAACCCCCATGGAAACAACCAGTTCCAACAAAGTAAAGTATGATTTTATAGTTTTCATAAAATAACTCTTTTTAGCCACGAATGAACACAAATTAACTCCAATATATTCTGTCCACTAATTTCACTAATTTTTACAAATTATTTTTTAGGGCTTTAAATGTAAAGTAGTCACAAATTTCAGTTTTTCTTAAAACTTAACACCTAACACAATGTTCCAAAGAAAACCTTTTCACGGAACATTTAATTAAAATTAAACAATTCCAAATAATATGTTTTTTTCTCTCTTTGTCCATATGGTTTCTCAACAGGCCAACTAATTTCAAGATGCAGTGCAGCGGCTTCATCAAAACCGGGAGATGGATCCATAAAACTTCCATTAACCATTATATCCTCAACCAAAGATTTCCACATTAATGCCTCGCCGGCAAATTCATTTGTGTTCGTGCCGCTGCCGGTGGTTACTCTAATTCCGAAAATTCCATCTGTTGTACTGGGTGTAGCGTTGAGGTCCGTTATCTCATAAATATTCCCATTTTCTTCTGCAGGCGTTATCCAGTCTCCAGGATTTAGATTTCCTGCAGAATCTATAACCGGCTTTTCAGTTGGAATTAAACTGATTGTACCATTCCAGTCACTATAAGCTTGTGTCTGTATCAGAGCCATCATGCTTACAGAGGCTTCAGAGGAATAATTTTCTCTGATGGCATTATTTACCTCGTTAAGGCCAAGAGGAAAAAGAGTAACAATAGAGGTCATACCTACGGCTAAAATGCCGATGGCCAATGCTATTTCTATCAGATTAAATTTTTGCAGTTTCATTCCTATCCTCTGAAACAATTTTTTTACCACGGAAAGCTTTTTATTTTTCCTTATCGTTGTCATAACTGTAATTGTTATCGAATACTATTTCGTTTTCTAAATTCTAAATCCTCATTTCTAAACTAAAATAGTTTCCCTAATGCCTATAAGAAATACTTCCAAAATTAGCATCGATATTAATATCAATATAGTTGTCTGTTGAACTTACGGCACCGTCTTGAGTCGAATTACCAACAACCACGGTACATTGACCTTTTCTTCTTTTTCCCAGTCTGTCAAATATTATCCCCCTTACGTCATCAACATCTGTGCTGCCACCTGATATATCATCTGAATAATCAACATTATTTATTAATGAGGCATCTGTAAACTGACCGTCAACATGGCCGCTGATAGCATTTTTGTTTATATCAAGAACAGCAGTTCCGGTAGGAAGAAACTCCCATTTTGTGTCCGGAACCCATTCTTGAAAAGTTCCCTTATTCGTTCCTCTCTGTGTTACATAACATGGTCTGTAAGCCCTGTGTAAATAGTCTGCAGGAACACGTCTAATAGGGATAATCAATGCAACCCATCTTAAATTTGTGATGGCGGCGGATCGGACAGCATTTAACTCCGAACCGATAATTCGTGCAGCTGCATCAACACCTGTGCCTCTGATCATTGTATTAAATGCCGGAATAGATAATCCAAGCAGAATTGCACTGATGGCTACAACAGCCAAAAGCTCAATTAAGGTAAAATTTGATTTTTTATGTTTTTTTTTGTCTTTCATATTTTTTTACATTCTACAAATTTTTACCGTCGTAAAAGAGATGGGTTTCAAACCCGTCTCTACGTGCGATTAATTTCTTTGAAATTAATCGCTGCCGTATGAAATTCTACCGGAGTACGTATCAATTGTAATTTCAATATAGTCACTGGTTGTAGTTACTCCGCTTTCAAGTAGAATAGCATCACCAACAGCAACGTATTTTCTGGCGCCAACAGTTTTTCCAGTCGGTGTAAATACTATTCCGCTTGAACTGGTTGTTCCTCCGCCAATTACGCTAAAGTCAACAGATGTAACAGGGGTAGCAGAATCAAAAGCACCGGCACCAGTATCAGGGTGGCTTAATGTATCATCAACATCAAGAATAGCGGTTCCGGTCGGCATGAATTCCCATTTTTCGCCAGATACCCACTCTTGAAATACACTGCTGCTATTGACAATACATATCCTATAGGACTTATAGTAGTAATCAGTAGATAACCCTGATGGATTGTTTTCTGTAGGTATAATAAACGCGATATATTCCCTGTTTGTTATGGCATGTGAGCGGACAGCTTTCAGTTGTGAACCTATAGTACGGGCAGCAATTTCCACCTTATTCCCTTTTGTTAAAGAACTAAATGCAGGAATTGCTATTGCGAGCAGAATGATACTTATTGCCATAACAGCTAAAAGCTCAATTAATGTGTATTTTATTTTTTTAACTTTCATTTTTTTGATCTCTGATTCTCGATACTCTAAATTAGTGGTACGTCACCCACCCCTTTTATTCCCCTCCAGGGAGGGGATTAAGGGGTGGGTTGTCCCACGTTCTGTCTTCAAACTTCAACTATTTTTCTCAATTCTAAATTTCTTCCTTTATTCCCAGGAATGTACATCGTTGTCAGTTCCATCAGTGCCATCTGAACCTGTTGAATAGACAAAGACTGTGCCGTATCCATCAGTTTTACTAAGGCCAGTAACCTGTCCATCATAATCTGTATCCATATAAATTAGGTATTTATTACTCCATGGATCAACATAACTTTTTGTTGAATAGTCTTCAGGAACATCAAGAAATCTTATCTCCCTAGCATTTGATCCTAAAGGAACATTTGTCAGAGCATTCATTAAATCACTGTAGGCAGAACCAGTATTTCCATTGGCCCAACCTGATGGAATTGGTAGAACCCCATATGTAGCTTCATAGCTTTTGACTGCGGTAATAATTGACTGCATTTCCGCCTTTGCTTTTGTGTCCTTTGCGCGTCCGGATATTTTTGTTACTACAGGCATCAGTAATGCTGCTAAAATAGCTATAATCGCAATTACTGTCAACATTTCAATCAGTGTAAATGTTTTTGATTTATTCTCTTTTTCCATATTAATATCCTTTTTTATATCCACAATTTCCACGCTTGTAGCTTGGTAGGTGCTAATCTTGCCATGCTTCCACGAATTATTTTTTATATAATTTGTTAAAATTTATAAAAGGTATAATAACTCTTTCTCGTTTTTAAAACAACATTATTAATTGACGTAACAGTAACTGATTAATTGTAAATATTTAACAACGTAAAAAACATAATAGTTTTTACCACTAAGATACTCATTGGTTGCGGCTATGCTGCTCCGAGTAATTCGTTGTTAACTTTCCTGTTTAATCTTTACTGAAATTTGTGATATCGTCTACCGTTCCAAAATCAGAAACATTGCCTGTGCTGCCGTAAACACGATTTTTTCCTTTTGAGCCTAAATCAAACATGGTTGTATTGTGAGTACCGGGAGCCTGATACTCTATTTCATCACCCCATGCATCTGTTACCTGACCGGTACTGTTAATTTCGCCTCTGCTTTTCATGTTACTATAACCAATATGTTTAAGAAAATCTGTATCAGATGTGTCGATAGTCAAATTACCTAAAGTTGATTGTTGGAAATAATATCCAGTATCATGTTTGTAAGACCGCATTGCCATTTCAAGCTTTTTGATAAGCGCCTGAGTCCTGTCATTTTTTATTTTCGTGAAAACATAAGAATAGACACCGACAGAAATACCGACAAGGATTACAATAATAGTAATTGCGGCAAGTAATTCAATAACAGTAAAGTTAGATTTATTATAGTATTTATTCATAATCGAGATTACCTTATTAAAATATGTAACTAAATGATCTGAACAGTTATTATTAATAATAACTTATAATATAGAAATCTGCAATATATAACATAAACAATAATTTAAAACAAAGAGTTTTTTCACACAAAGCCACTAAGCCACAGAGAAAACATTTTTATATTCGTGTTAATTTGAGTTAATTAGTGGTTAAAAAATCTTCGTGTCTTTGTGTTTTTGTGCCTTTGTGTGAAAAATTGGTTCAGTCTTCGCTGCGCTACGCCTCGACCCGTGCGGCTCGGTTGCTCCAGGAGTTTCGTGGTGAATTACTGTAATGGATGCTATGGTATAATATTTTATCTTGCGTTTTATTAAATTAACACATTGTTCTCTGATATGAACATTCCTAGGTTTATTGATGTTTCAAAAAACATTATTCAAAATTATTATAATAGTATTTTTGTTGAGTTTGTGCTGTCTTTTTTTTGTTAACATTTGTCAGGGCGGAAATACTACAAAGCAAATAGAGTTGGATTTTTTATTCAAAACGGGTTGCTTGAAATGTATTAAGGTTGAAAAACAGCTTATCGAATTAAAAAAAAGAACCCCTTTTCTTGTTATAAATAAACATAATGTTAAAAATACTGATAGCTTCGAAGAAATTATTAATTTGATAAATCAGTATTCGGTTCCGGAAAGCCAGGGTTTTTTAACTCCAGCTGTTTTTATTGGTAAACATTACTATATAAAAAATGATATTGATATAGATGAAATTGAATTATTGATAAAACGGCACCAATCAACTGTTTCTCAACCAATAAAAGTCAGTAATTCAATACAAGAAGCAACTTCAGTTGAAAATGGTAAGCCAAAAGAAAACTTTATAAGACTAATTCATACTAAACTAAGTTCATTTTCATATTTAACTGTGTTATTGGCAGGGTTAATAGATGGAGTTAACCCGTGTGCTTTTGCTTTGTTGATTTTTTTTCTGTCATACCTAAAAATAGCCGGGAGAACCAGAAGGCAGTTGATAGAAGTAGGTTTGACTTACTCGATATCGATGTTTATTACATATTTTTTAATAGGGCTTGGTTTTTTTCATGGGCTAAAAGTTATAATAGCAAAATATTCTTATATTGCGGTTGTCATGTATGTTATATCCGGATTGATAGCACTTCTATGTGCTGTTTTGAGTTTTTGGGATATATATAAACTAAGCATAGGGCAAACAAAAGATGTAAAACTCCAGTTAGGTGAAAAAACAAAGAAAATAACACATAAACTGATAAGGAATAATGCTCGAGGTGCCTATGTAATTATTGGGGCAGTTATTATAGCAGTTGGTGTATCATTTTTAGAACTTGGATGTACCGGGCAGGTCTATCTGCCTATTATTTCATTTATTCTGCAGCAAAAAATTGACTTCTCTAAAGCTCTAACTTTATTACTCGTATATAATACGGCTTTTATTTTACCATTACTGTTTATTTTTGGGTTAGCTGTTTTTGGTATGACACATGTAGGGTTGTCAAAATGGTTTCAAAATAATCTTATTAAGATAAAGCTTATAACAGGAATTCTTTTTCTGTTTTTGGGAGTTATAATTTTTGCTCAGATATTTTTCTAGGTTTTATTTGATTTAAAACTTTCTTTGCAAGAGGGCTATTTTTATTTATAGCTAAAGCTTTTTTAGCATATTCATAGGCTTTTTTAAATATATTTTCCATGTAGTAGGCATAGCTCAGCTGATTATAAATATTAGTTGTGTATAATATTTTTAACTGTACATTTTTTTGGAGGTTAATTGTTTTTTCAGATTTCAAAAAATAATCAATTGCATGTTTATAGTTTTTATGATTCATTAAAATTGAACCGATAAGGTAATAATATCTTACTTTATTGTCTTTGGATAGTTGAGCACAATTTAATAATTTAAGAGCTGTTTCGGCAATGATTGAAGGGTCGTAAAATGAGCGAAGTATTTCATATTGTTTAAGCAGTTCAAGGGAATATTTATTAAGGTTTTGTTCTGATTGATCCTTAGCAATAGATTTTTCTAATGTATTTATTTTAGTTTTTAATCTATCAATGTTATATAAACATTGTGCAGATACTGCATTTTTATCTTCAGGATACTCTTTTGTCCATTGATCAACCAAAGGAATGATCATTCGGTCATTAAAAATAATATCGGAAAGAAAATAACGATACATAAAATAATAGTTTTGATATGTAATTTCATTCTTTTTTAAATATTCTTCAATAAAAAGCTTACTTTTATTTGAGGGACTTCTTCTTTGATCTGGGAAAACTGAAAAAATATTAACTTTTGCTTGATTGAATAGGTCTACTGGTGCTATATACTCCAAAATGGGATAGAATTCTCTATTAGTTAAACCTTTTTCATTTTTAAAACTCTGCACATTTACAGCAAGCTGCATATTTAACAATGTAAAGAAATCTTTAACATTTATTCTCGATAAATCCAGTTTAATTGGATTATTATTTAGTCGTTTTAAAGATTTTTCTAAATCAAACTCAACGTCTTTTTCTGAACCTACAAGAAGAATATTATTACTGCCGCATTTCCAAATTTGAACCTTTGGAAAAACCGTGGAAAATGTTCTAAGTATCAAGCTGAATGTTTTCTGACTAATAGAATAAGTCTGTACCCACTGTACCATCATACCATTCTTGGCAATATGTTTTTTACAAGTCTCAAAAAATTCAATGGAAAATAGAGCTCCAGTTCCACTTAGCCATGGATTTGACGGTTCACTGATTATAATATCATATTTTTTTTGGGTCTTATGAAGAAATGTTCTAGCATCTTCAGTGAATAAATGTAGTCTTGGATTAGCAAGAGCATTGTAGTTTACTGAAGTAAAAAAAGTGTTAGCTTTAACAACAAGTGGTGAAATTTCAAGTATATCTAAACTGTCAATTGGGTGTAAAAGAGCAGACCCACAAGTAACACCGCTGCCTAATCCAATTACCATAACATTCTTTGCATCTGGCTTTAACATTATTAATGGAATTTGAGCAGATAATATTTGTGTGTTCATATCTCCTTTGGAAGAAGCATCTGCTTTACCGTTGATAAATAAACTATATTGCCCAGCCCAGGTTAAAACAGAAACAGTAGCATTTAATCCATCTTCATGAAACACAATATGTTTTTTATTATTTTTCAACATTTTTTTATATTGAGAATAATTTACACTTTTGATTTCTGAGCCTCTAAAAGCTTGAATAGAAAACCCAGCGTTATTCCAGCTTGGAATATAAAAATAAAAAGTAAAAAATATTATAAAAGAAACTAGACAGACGATAACACTTTTGAATATTGAAAAAGTTTTATCATTTAGTAAAACTATTACACCTATAAGAATATTTAACAGAATACCAAGTTCTAGCGTATGCCTTAACCCTAAAAATCTAATTAAGATCAATCCGGTAATAAGTGCACCAAAAATATTACCTGTTGTATTTAAAGCAAGAACACTTCCAATTTCTTTCCCTAATGTATGCAGTCTGTAAGAAGTAATTTTTGTAACGAGAGGGATGGTCATTCCTAAAAAAATAGTAGGAAGAATCATAACTAAAAATGAAAGAAAAAACTTAATTATCGAATAAAAAATAAAGGTTTCCGAGTTTCTTACAAAGTATCCTGAAAACTTCATAAAAAGAAAAGGTAATTGTTCATAAAATGGAATAGTTACAATCAATAAAACAGCAATAAATAATTCACATAACCCAAAAAATAAAAATGTTAATTTATCTTTAGGCATGAACTTAGATATAATATAGGATCCAGCTGTAATACCGAATATAAATGCAGCGAGCATAAGAGAAAAAGAGTAAGTAGATCCTCCGAGCACTAATGTAAGCAACCTAATCCATACAATTTCATAAAGCATTGCTGTAAAGCCTGAAACAAAAATACCAGTTAGGGCAATTTTAACAGTTCTATCAGAGAAAATAAAACTACTCTGCTGTTGCGTTTGAGGTTCAGTTTTAGACTTTTTTTTTGTTAAATCTAATGATGGAGTTTTATAGAAGCATCCTGGAATCAGAGCCACTATCCCAATTAAAATATTAATAACTACAGCAATTAATACAGAATTATAAAAACCGAAGTAATATATAAAGTAAAACCCGGCTAATAATGTTCCAATTACTGCACCTAAACTGTTAATACAATAAAGACGTGCAATTAGCTCTCCTCTCTTTTCGGGAGAGCGGATTATTACTTTAGCTAAGATGGGTAAGGTTCCTCCCATAAGAATAGTTGGAGGAAGCATAATAGAGGCTCTAATTAAAAACTTAACTATAGACATACTTCCGGTTCCAAGAAGAAAGTTTCCGGCAAGATATATATAAAAATGTCTTGAAACAGAGAATAGATAAGGAGTAAAGAGGCAAAAAATTCCAATAATTATTTCTATCACAGCATAGAAAATAAGGCAGTTTTTTATTTTGTCAGCTACCCTGCCAAGTAGGAAACCTCCTAAGGCTAAACCCCCCATAAAAGTAGCCAGCACCAGACTATGTGCGTATGCTGTGGAACCGAATATCAATGTGAGATATTTGGCCCATACTACTTCATATATAAGCCCGGAAACACCTGAAAGAAAAAAGCATAAGAAGATAATAAAATTAATTTTTTTCATAGTTAGTCACAATCACAGTCATCTTCAGAATTTAATATTTTTCTTGCAATAGGGAATCTTAAAACTCTTTTTGTAAATACATTAAACTGGTCCAACCCTCCCTTTAAGAAAAAAATATTACAAAGAGGTTCACTCATATCCGAAGTCTGTGGTAATTTATTTTTGGCGTTGCTTGTAACCTTAGGAAAAGAAGTATTTATTGGCTGTTGGGTTAGGATTTTAAGGATGGATGAATACCCTGACCCGTTTTTACTATACACCAGTAGTTTCCTATTTTTAATCTTTGTGCTAATAAAATTAAAGAGTTTTTTTTTATTAACTAAAGAGTTTGGTTTTGCGACAGTTATCGTTTCAATACTATTTAAATATTTATTTTTAACAGGTCCTCCTGAAATGTTTACAGCCAGCCATGAAGTTGACTTTAAAGATTTATAAAGGTCTAATGGAGTAATTTCAAATATATTAAAGTTATTTTTGCTAACCGAAAGAGGTAAATTACGTGTAGCCCATGAATTTATACCTCCCTTTAAAGCCAATACATGAAAGCCCTGTGTATTTAATTTTATACAACGTTTTAATATACCTGATGAACTGTATCCACGGTTGATTAATATTATTTTTTTAGGCTTAAGATTTTTTGTTTTAGCAATAGATTTAATTTTTAGGTTTATTGAATCAGGAATATGAGAAGATTTAAATTCACTACTGCTTCGAATATCAATCAGTAGATATTGATGTTTATTTTTAAATAAAGTTTCCGGTGTAATAAACAAATCATCGTCAGCATATGCTGCCTGCATAAGTGTAACTGTAAGTAATAAAGTAATGATAAAAACATTTTTCATGTTATACAGTACATTGTTTTTGTATTAAAAACATACTATTTTTACCCTGAAACGACAAGGAGTTTGTTTTTACTAAAACATAACAATCTGATAATAAGTATGATAGTTGTAATTTAAAACTAGAGAGTTTTTTATCACGCCCACTCATTTCATTCGTTCAAGACGCTAAGACACAGAGAAAAAATTGTTATGAATCTATTGCTCTGGGTAAGTTGTAGTGAAATAAAGTTTGATTACAGCTTTGCTCAAATTTCAGCATTATGGCTAATGGATTCTGATTCTTCTAATTTTTTTAATTTCTGCCTTCTAATATGTTTACGTATTAAGGCAACTGCTATAGAGATAATACCAACAGCAAGTGCTATCCATAAATCATACTTCTTAGTTCCTGTTATTGTCTTTTCAACTAACCTCCCTAAGCTGTATCCAAGAATGACTAGAAATGTTGATGTAATAACTACGCTAACTATATCGTAAATTAAATACTTGATTTTTCCAAATCTTCTAAATTTTTCATTTTTTTATCTTTAGATGGAA
>CAZGAI010000010.1:0-13291 GCA_964523175.1 uncultured Victivallales bacterium
GATAGTCAACATTACCTTTAGATATACTCATTAAACATTTTTTGATTAATTCTATTTTCTCTAATAATTCTATCAAATTATTGTATTGAGCTAGTTCCGGTGGTGCAATCATTGTCTTGGGGGAATCAAAAGAATTTTTTAAAAGAAATAGAATTTGATCTACACTGGAAGATAATTGTAATTTGAATGAGCTTATTATATCTTCATATTCCGTGGTAGAAATAACCCCTTTATCCAAAAGTGATTTCAATTTACTTTCATAGTCGTAATTGTCTAATTCAGCCATGATTCTCTCTTTTACTATAATTAATAAAGTTTAGGGTTTCAATTTTATCATTGTTCTTACCTACACTACAAGAGCGGACAAATGTTATACAGCTATTTCTTTGCTATAAATAACCTAACTATAATTTATTGAATCAGTAAGTTAAGTATATTATTTTGTCTTAGCCTCAAACCGGCATGTTCTGTCACCGGTGCACCAGCAATCTATTTCTTTTACATCAAATTTCGCTCCGGTGAACCCTTCTAATATTGCTGCTATAAACCCTTCATCATATGTGCAGATTTCGAAATCTAATTCCGGAAGACCCGAGCAATCCACATCTTCGGAAACTGTTAACAATATTTTGCCTTTTTCAAGATCGGCCTGTTCGATGCGCAATATTCCAATACCAAAATCCTTTAATAGTTCCTGCAGCTTTTTCACAAATTCGTCAAAGTCTGTAATCTTATCTAAAAACTGTTTGTGGAATTCTGTTCCTGCTAAAAATCCGGCATCATAGAACAACTCATCAGTTTCTTTTGTTCCAAGTTTCTTTTCCATTACATCTCTGAAACAAAATTGCATTAATCGATATACTTCCAATCTTGTTGTAGGTCCCAGATTTGGTCTACCTAGTTCAATATCCCCCAGTAAATCCCAACTGAATTTATATTTTCTATCTTCCATTTCCATCTCCCATTTTTAACTTTATAATGTAATCTTTTATTTTTTATCCTCGAATTACACCAATTTCACGAATTAATTATTTCTTTCCAACAGAAATCAATAATTGGTTTAAATATTTCTTTTTATAAAAAATAATTAGTGAAATTAGTGGACAGTTTATTTTTTGGTCGCGGCTCGGCTGCTCTGTGTTATCCGTTAAATTTATTTATTATTTTCTTCATCTTTTACGATTTTGTACTTGTTCTGACCTCCACTTTGCACCAACAATTCATTGATTTCTTTTTTCAGTTCAATCATATGGATTTCCCGTCCAACAACAAGTCTGTTAAATCTTTCAAGTTCATCCAGTTTCTGCTTAAGTTCATCTTCTATTTTTTTGCGTACAGTAATATCATTAACAATAGCCGTAAACAGTCTGTTTTTTTCCAAAAGAACTTCACTTATTCCTATTTCCATGGAAAACAGTTCACCATTCTTTCTTTTAGCTGTAATCTCGATATTCTTACCGATTACTTTCTTGATACCGGTTTCCAGGTAATTCTTCAGATATTGATCGTGTATCTGTGCATGTTCCTCAGGCATCAAAAGATTTACCTTTTGACCAATTATTTCTTCATGAGAATATCCAAATATTTCTTCAGCTGCCGGATTGAATGTTTCAATAATTCCTTTTTCTGTTATTGTAATGATACCATTTGTGGAGGTCTGTAGGATAGCTTCTGTTTTATTTTTTGTTTCCAGTACTTTAGACTCCGCTTTTTTCCGCTCGGTTAAATCATGCCATACTGTCAGCATAACCTTTTTATTACCTAGTGTCAGACTTGTCAGGGTTACTTCAACAGGGAACTCTTCTCCTGTGTCAACTCTTCGGTGTACCCAGTCAAAACGATTAAATCCGTCTCTTTTAGCAATACCTGACATATTTTTTGCTTTTTCTGAAGAACGCATACCATCAGGCTGATATTCAGGAGAGTAGTCCTTCGGATGTTTTTTCATCAAATCAGCTTTTTCTTTACACCCAGTCATTTTAGCTGCTGCAGTGTTACATTCAAAAATTCCATCTTCACCATATATAACAATAGCATCAGAAGATTCTTCGAAGAGAGCTTTAAATTTTTCCTGACTTTCCTTTATTTTCTCATCTGCTTTTTTGCGTTCAGTGATATTCAATGAATATTCGATCATCTGAATGAGCTCACCTTTTTTATCAAAAATAGGAAAACCATGAACTTCAGCATAAAAAGGTTTATTATTTTTATCGTAATGAGTATGTTCCACGACAGAAGGTTTTTTTGTCCTGAGAATCTCTTCTAATGGGCAGGGGTCTTCTTTTGAACTGCATGGAGTTGAACTTTTATGCGTTAAAACATGACATGTTGTGAAGGATTTGTCTTTTGACAAATCTTTAGCGGCTTTATTAGACAATACAATAGAGTAATCTTTGATATCAATAACGTAAAATGGATGAGGCAGTGATTCAATTGTGGTTGAAAGCATTTCTTTCTGATTAGTTAACTGAACTTCATTAGCCTTTAGTTCTGCAGTTCGTTCCTCAACCTTATCTTCAAGATTATTTTTATGGTCTTCTAATTCTTTGTTATATAGCTTGAGTGACTGATTAGCTTTTTCTCCGATTAGGATACTTATGATGGTTAACCCAAGCGCAACGAACACAACAATAGAAAGAATAATAAAAACAACTGTCCTTGTCATTAAATACGAAGAAAGAGCCTCTTTCTTGTCGACTTCAACTGCGAGGCCGAAGTTCATGTTTTTATTCCATTTCCATTTTCCTAAAACTTCAACTCCTCTATAATCACGATATCCTTCCAAGTTAGAACCATTTAATCCCTTTATCGCATTTTCAGCCATAAACGTAAGAGGCTGTTTTTCTCCGGGTAATACAGGTTTATATCCCTGTATTAGGTTTACTCCCGGATCTCTGAGTTTCAAATTCAATAAACTTTTCTGATCTTTTTTTAATATTTTTAGTTTTTTAAGTTCATCATCAAATCTGCTGTTTGTGATTATTGATCCAGTCTTGTTAAAAGCATATACATCTCCTGATTTTCCAAATTTGCCAATCTGACAAATATTAGAAAAATGTTCAGTAGGATCCTCACGCAAAGTAAAAACTGCTATCACTTTATTTTTTTTATTGCGAATGGGAACGGCATAAAACATTGACGATTCATTTTTATCAGATGTAAGATCTGTATAAATGGGAGGAATAAAGTTACTTTTTCCCTGAAAAACTTCTTTCAATAAATTTGGACTCTGCTCATAGATCAGGTTTGTCTGTCCAAGGTTAGTATTTCTCATCGAACCAATACTAATATAATCAGGGTTAATTACGGAGAATCCTCCTGTATGTTTATTTAATTTCATAACATTTTTAATATGTGCACGAAGTTCAGCTAAAGCTGGATTTTTTGATAAACTTTCTTTTGTTGTAGAATCTCTCAGCATTTTTTCAACAAACTTCACAGTTATAGGGTTGGAGGCCATATTTTCAGCCATTTCAATATGGTCCTCAATCAATATTTTTAAAATTTCATCAGTTGTGTTTAACACAGAACTTAACTGTTCTCCAATTTTTTTAACTGTATTTACTTTTATTCTGTCAAGAGCTAACCATGTTATCGTTACTGTAAAAGCAATAAACAGTGAAATAAAGGCAATAATTAGAGATTTTTTTTGTTGAAAAGTAAACTCGCGAGTTACTGAAGTTTTTCTTGATAATATTCTGAGAAGCAGATAAATAAAAATAATAACTATAATAAAAATAATAACTATAATAAAAATAATGCTTATAAACATATATAATCTGAAATAATTCTTTTTCTGTTCAGCTTCTGACAAATCAAGGGTAGTGGTCCCGGCATCTTGAACAACACCACTAATCCATCGATTAATCATCGCTTGTGGCGTTACCGCCTGCATTGCTTTTAGAAGTATGGACTGTAATTCAGGCCAATCATTACGTACTGCAATATTAAGCTTTTCAATTTCGGGGTTGCCCGATTTAAAAGCTCCTTTTATCGTAAGACCCGTGAGAAAATTTTCTCTTATTAGGTAGTTCACGACCGCCAATTCTCCAAGGGCGGCATCCGCTTTGCGAAATTGAACGGCTTTTAGCGTTTCCAATGTATTTTCCATTGGAACCCTAATTATTTCAGGAAACTTCGCTTTTAAAAGTTCACCGTAGAAAAAACCTTTGGTATAAGCTACTTTTTTGCCATAAAGCGATTCAACATCAGAAATCAAACTACTTTCCTGTGCTATGATGACATTTGGGTTTTTCATATAGCTGCCTGTATAAAGGAGATGTTTTTGACGCTCAGGAGTCTTAACAATATTGAGCATGACATCCAGTTTTTTGTAGAATGCTTTATCCAGCAATTCTCCCCATTCACCGGTGATATATTTAACTTTAATCCCAATGTGATCAACCAGCAGGTTCATATAATCAATAGAGAAACCAGTGGGTTTGCCGTTTTTGTTATAGTTAAAAGGAGGCCAGTCCAATTCATTACTCACACTGATAACCGGATGCGTTTTGATCCAGGCCTGTTCTTTATCTGTAAGATTTAAAGTGGAGGGATTATCACTGCTGTATGCACAGGATATAAAAATTAAAAAAACAGAAAAAAAAGTAGCAAAAATCTTATTCATAAAAATTCCTTAAACAGTTATTAATAAGTCAGATAATCTCATCTCTTAATAAAAAAGAATGTATTTACTAATATTTATGGCAGGCTTTGCCCGCAACCTAAAAAACAAAAAGCTAAAAAAAAAATTCTAAAAACAAGCCAAATCCCTAACCAGTAATTAAAAATTAAATTTTAAGCTTATTTCTGTTTGATCTTTTTATAGTTGAGTATTGTAAATTATTGGAATTTTGCTTAACGCTCCCAAACAATCATTGCTATAATATTTAATTATATCACTATAAAATAGTTGAGAAATATAATATAACCCGCAAGTTGAGTAATATATTATAATCAAACGTTTTTTATAATAAAAGCTACTTTAGAACCATTATAGTGAATTAGCCTGAAAATGTCAACCACTTTTCAGTAGAGAGGGGTTTCAAACCCCTCTCTATTTACAATTAATTAACTTAACGTTCGTACTTGAGAATACTTGTTAAATATTTTATAATTAAATAGTTATCATTTATAAAGTTTACTGTTTTGCTGTTTAAGTAAAATTCCAAAATTCAAAACCCAAATTTCAAATAAATAACAAAAATAGAAATCACAATGACCGAAACGAAAAAAGAGTAAAATACAATAAACAAATGACAAACAAATATCAGTGCCCCACATTCATCTGTGCATTCGCGGGACTATGATGGTTAGGCAAGGATTTTTGATATTTGAAAATTGAAGTTTGTTGTTTAGATTACGATAAGCATATGAATAATACTATAAATGTTACAGTACAATTTATGATTTGAAAGCCGAAACTTGAGTAATTAAGCTGTATATTGGGCATTTGGTGCAGTTCATCTGCCCTGCTTCACAAAATCTCTTGTAAATAAACATTGCTCCCTGCTGCGATGCACTGCTGTTGAAAACAAGTCTAGCTCTTTCATGTGGAATTAACCAGCGGTGTGCACATACCTTAAGTACAATATTTGACTGACAGGCAGGTAAACATTTCCATGAGAACAAGGCTTTTTCTTTTATTTCATCCAAAAAATGGATTTCAGAATACGCATATATAAATGGTAATAAAACATTAACCATAATGTCCAATCCCCTTGCCTCTCCAAGCACAGCAGCACTTTTGCTTAATGTATGAGATGGTTCTGAATAATGGTCCCATAAATCATCCCTGCATACAAGCAGTTCCTTAAATTTTTTCCAGGCACAGGATATATCTGTAACTTCATTAAACTCTTCTAGTAATTTTGCCAAGGGTTTAGTTCCGAATTTACTGATAAAAACTGAAATAGCTGCAATTCTGCGATATGGATTATTTAATGGCCTAACGCCACTCAAATGCCAGTTTATTTTATCTCTCGTTCCTTCTCTGATTTTCCACCAGTTCAGCCATATTCCTTCTACAAACACCTTCATCTCAGCAGAAAGATCTGGAGAGACCTGATCAGGCAGTAAACCAGATTCACCCCAAATAACTGCAACAGCCTCTTTTATTGAAAATGAGTCAATATCATATTCAATAAAACGATTAAACAGTTCAATAAATTCCTGCCTATTTTTTTTATATCCGCATGAATCAAAGAAAAACTTTAAAAAAGAAGTTTCCACACCACCTTTCAATATTTCAGGAGTAATTATTGATACTTTCTCAAGAAAACGTTTTATTCCTGCATCCTCAAAAAAGGTATGAAGTGTTTCATCAGAAAATTTACTGAATTTAGAAGCACAATATCCATAGGGATATATTTCAGTTTTACCTGGAACGGGTATCTGTATGAATTTATTTGGAAGAACTACTGTTGGAACATCAGGCATTTTATCGTTTTTAAACAGATCACTTTTTGCCGGAGCACCAACCACATGAAGTATGACATCAACATATCGTTCATCATTATGGTGACCATGACTTATCCAGTCATCCGGATATCTATGAATTTCAATATCACCGGTTAATATATTATTACCAATAGATATTTTTGCAGATTTAAAATCAGGTCCTTCTTCAAAATTCCAAATACCGGAAAAAAGCACAATGACTTCATCACCATGAATTGTATGAAATTTAGTTTTTGGAGAAATACAATTCCAAGAGTTCTGTAGTACAATTTCCAGAGGAGGCTTCTTTGTAGTGTTTAATTTGTCCACAACCAAAAAATCTCCTCAAAGACATTTTATTTCGCTGAATGATCCAGTTGTGCCGTCGCAGGAGCCTGTTTTGGCTCTGCCATAACAACCTTTACAGGTTCTATTTTTACCGGTTTAATTATTTCTATCGGTTGAACAGCGTTAGGTTGTGCCACGGTCTTTTTTACACCTGTCAACACGCCTTTATAGCCAAAAACACTGGCTTTAACACTTTTATAAAAAAGATAGTTACTTGTTACAATATAGTACCTGGGACAGATGATAAAGTCAGCTTTATTGTCGACACATGCCCTATAAGCGGCAGCAGCCTTTGCTTCGTTAATTGAGCTACCCATAATAGAAGAAGAAACAGGTGATATAGGTAGATTGCTTCCATAATTAACACCTTCAGCAAACTGTCCGGGACCCCATGAAAAGAAGAATAGAACAGTATGTACAGTTGCATTCGCCTGAATTTTTTCTCCTAAGGAAATTTCAGGAGTAAGTTTTGCTTCAGTTACTACCTGCAATGAGGAGCTGGGTTGATTTACATAACTTGACTGACATCCTACAATAAATACGGTTGATACAACCACGACACATACTGCTAAAATTCTAGTCATAATATTCTCCTCTATCATTTATTTCTAATTAATGTTTTATATCAAGTTGAACTGGAGGTTTACCAATTTACTATTATCCTTAAGTAGAGTAGGATCATCCAGGGCTACTCTTTTCAGGAGAAACTCTGCTGACCATAGTCTTAGAACTTTTCTCTAACATCAGAAGAAAATTTTTCCAGGCCATCTGCTGTACTGTTTTCTTGTAACTTGAAAGAAGAGTAGATTTCTGCTCCTCAAATTCTTTTTTTGATGGAAGAGCTATTTTGTCTACATATACAATTATAGCCCCATTTGGCGTATCTACAGCCGAGGAAACAGTTCCTTCCTTGATTTTCATTGCCTCCTGAAAAACTACATAACCATTTTTCTCTTTTACAATAGTCATTGGGTTTGCCGGAGTAAAAACAGGAAATGTCTTAAACTTTATTTCGGCCGGTAAGCTTTTCTTATCTTTTAATGCAACCACCGCTTTATCAGATGCAGTTTTGGCCGCAGCCCTGGCTAAGTCTAAAGCTTTTTCGTTAGTAAAATCTTTTTCTACTTTAGTTTTTACTTCTGAGAATTTTGCATTTCTAGCAGCTTCTCTAGCTGAAAGACATGCTACAAAATAAGCATTTTTATCCAGAACGGCATTTGTTATTGGTTGGTCAAGATACAAATGAGTTATGCCTTTAACCAGTTCAGGTAATTTACCCAGCCTAGGAATCAGTTTTGTTTCTGCGTCAATCCACTGATCAATATGATGAACTTTAAACTTATTATTTTTCGCAAAACTTTCAAATACTGAAGCATTCTTTTTACCACCACTCTGCTCTATTTGTTTAAAAGCATTAACAGCAAACAGCTGTGCTTTATTTTTTGCAATTTTATTACGCTCTTTATCTATCAGCTCATTCTTAACTTTTTCTTTAGCCTCTTTTTCATCTATTTCTTTATAAAGGCTTTTATTTTGAAGGTAGTTGCTATCCACCTGTTTGTTTGTTACACTATCTGCTGCTTCTTTGTTATAATTGATAAAATTAAATCGAACAACATCTGCCTTGTATTTAGCAGGAATTGGATATTTTGTACGATTTGTATTAAAATATTTTTTTAATGCACCTTCAGTCGTTTTTACAGAATTCAAATAATTTGAACTGTCAAATGAAGCTGTTTTAACTGTATATGCCCCATGAGATGAATTATAAAATTCTCTAGCCCCGGCATCCGTAACAACGACACTGCCTTCAATTTGATCTTTAAGAATTTCTATTAAAAGATTTTCCCTTGCTACATTCTCTACATCTTCATCCCCAAGCCTATATTTACCCAGGTAGTACTGAACAAACATGTTGTACATATTAATATTAAACTGTCCTTTTTCCTGGAAAAAAGATATACTTCTTATATATGATGCAACCTTCATATCATCAACTTTAATAGCCCTATTTTCAACTATTTTTAAAAGGCGAACGCGATTTAATGCCTCACTTAAGACCTGTTCCTTATCTCTCATTGTTTCGAAGTTAACACGATATCCCTGCAAAGTCATAGCAATCATTGCATTGGTAATATACTGATCCAGTTCTTTTTTGGGAATATTTTCTCCATACATTGAGACATTGCTGTTCTTTCCTCCTATAGAAAACATATCTAATATATCATCAGGAGTTGCCGAAAAATACAAAACAAAAGGGATAATTATCACTATGGTTAAAAGACCAAAAGCAATACGGCCATGTTTATGAAACATCTTATTAATACGGGTTATAAACATTATTTAGGAACACCTCCATAAAAAATTAAATTTTCACACTGTATTTGAACATAATATACCATATTTATACCGTTGCATTGATACAAATTATAGATAGGAAGACAAATATACTCAAAAATAAGTAGACTATATTTATACGAACTGTTAAACTAACTTTTGTAACATGATAGAGCAAACTTAAAATATTAAAAAAGATGTTTTTTTTAAAAAAAAATGCTGCATCAAATATTATGTTATTTAAAAGCTAACATTTGAGGCAGCACAAAATAAGAACTAATCAGACTCTTATTTTGGAGCCACTTCTTTAACTGTAGTCTTAGTTTTTAATCCCTTTAACTCTTTTCTAGCAGTCTTGAACTCTTTTTTTCCCTCGCTGATTAGCTTGAGACCATCATTTTTAGTCTGCATAGCTGCAGCGACTTCTTTATATTGCTCTACTAATCCCTTTTTCCCGTTCTGTTCAGCCTGTTTTGCTTTTTCTAGATATAAATCAACAACCTTCTGGTTATTTTTAATACAAGTACTCATGCGCATACCTTTTTTCCTGCCGGATATACAGTTCTTTCCTTTTTCATTAGGAGCACCAATTTTTAATTCAGAGTTTTTAGAAGTTATTCTTTCGCTCTTGAGAGTACCTTCTTGCAGCTTCGTAAATCCGGCTGCCATTTTATTTTTTGCTTTAGCGCATTTACTATATATTGCCGCTAAATCTTTATTAGTTTCCACAGCAGCTTTATTTTGATAATACTCTGCTCTTTTAGAAAGATTCGTAATTTTTTTCTCACAGGACTTCTTGCTCTGTCCGGAGTTCTTCTTTGAAAAAATCGGTTGTTTTACTACATCCTGAGCATTTACTACACTGAACAGTGTACACATCATTCCAATCAGAATCAATAATACTGTTTTCATTTCAAACTCCTTGGTTATAGCATTTAAATTAATAGGAACTATCTTAATTTTTATATAGCTATATCGCCTGAATGTCAATACTATTTAGTTTAGAAAAGGATTATTAAAACAAAAGGTGAACAATGTAGCAAAAAGGGTTATGATAAATATAGAATAGCGATTAGTAAACTTACTGTTCAACTGGAGGACAGATAAACGTTTGACATTTTCTGAATAAGAAAATATCAATCAAACATCAAATCACAAAATATGAATTACCGAAACTAAAAAAGATAAAAGAACAATTTATTTGCTGTTTAAAAATTGTTTTTTGAAATTATTTGAATTTTGTTGATTGGAGTTTTGCATAGAGTTAAGATTAAGTATTAAAAGCGAGCAATCCCCTTATAGGGTTCACAATTTCAACCCTCCGGCTTTGCCGGGAGTATATGAGTTACGCTATTAGTATTTCTTTATATAGGCTTTTGAACGCAGACTGTCAATAAATGACTTATATGCTTTCATTTTTTGCTCATTTGTCATTTTATCTTTTATACTGTCTTTAGCCTGTTTAAATGATTCAGTTTTTTCATGTCTGATTTCAGCAACACGCAAAAAGTAATACCCTTCTTTTGATTTTATAGGCCCTACTATATCTCCGCTGTCAGAATCATTAACAGATTCCAAAAAATCCTTTCTCAGCTTAGATTTATTAATCCATCCAATATCACCACCATTCTCTATGTTAGGACCCTCTGAATATAATAAAACTGCATCAGTAAATTCATTATTATTTTTACTTTTCAATATTGTTTTTAAATGTTTTGAAAGGATGTCCAGTTCATCCTGATGAACTCCATCTGTTTTGAGTTTCAGGACCTGTAAACGTATTTCTTCCGGAGAAGAAAATTCGCTTTTATGTTCAAGAAAATATGCATAGACATTTTTAGGCGTTATAAAAACATCGATAAAACATCGATCATTGATCATAAGGTCTACAGCGAGGTTTTCATAGGCATTTTCTCTAAACTCAGCCATAGTTAAACCACTTGCTTTTAACTGCTTCTCTAATTCCTTTCTGGTTGTTATATTAAAAGAGAACATAAGGCGGTCTAGATTTTCTTCAACAAAATTCTTAGGTAGATTATATCCTTTTTCTATGAATTCCTGATAGATCAATTTTCTATCAATAACATCATTGAGTGTCTGTAATCTAAGTTTTTCTGCTTCTTTTTGTAACTGAGCCCCTTTATATATATATGGTAATCGTGCTTCCTGCCTGCTGCAAACTTCAATAATATCCATTACAGTTATCGTATCTCCGTTAACAGTAGCAACTACACCAACTGTTTCCGGCCCAGAATTATTATAATTTAACACAGGCTTAACTGAATTTTCAGTGAGCGGACTAACATTCAATTGCTCTGCAATATTTTTTTTACCTAATTCCAGGACAGCACTACTCTCAAAACAAAAACATACAAGAAATGCATACAATAAGATACGCACTCCTGTTAATAATTTATATTTATAGTCTAATTGCAGCCGGTCTAACATAAATTAAATCCTCCAGTGAATAGTCCGGCAAAATATAGTTGTCTGCAAACAGCAACTCAGCCGGATACACGTCAAATACTATTACTTTGTTCTTTTGCTGAGCAGATAAAGCATCAGCAATAAACTTATTATCAAGATAAAGAATATGGTTAAATTTTTCCAATTCCGAATGCAATTTTTCTTTTCCAACCAATATTGGTTCACTTTTACTTACTAAAAGTCCGTTATTGTTTTCTATGCAGTAGATTAAAATTTCTTCTCTGGAAGCGTAGTACAGTACTGCAATACTATCCTCAGTGAATGAATTGATTTTAGCTGCTAAAGGAAAGGCTGAAGGTATAGCTTTAACTTTTACATTACTTTTATCAAAAGTTATACCCGACACAAATGAAGACACTATTCTTAGCCCGGTAAAACTACCTGGGCCAATTCCAATGAACCATTCCGAAATTTCGTCTATTTCTATATTTAAATTCTCTAGTGAAGAAAAAAAATCACTAAAAAAAGAAAAATTATTTCTATTGTTTAATAACATTGATTTTGTTTCTAACAAACTCTTATCTTCTATATTTAGTATAGAAAAAGAGGAAAAAGGGCCGGACAAATCAATTGCGGCATAATACTTTTTTAAATTTACTTTCATAATAAAAACTTTACAATTTACATTTATGTGATCTTATTAAAAACCAGGACAATTAATCAAATAGTAACTATGGAAATCTGAATCAAGAGGCGGCACTAGCCGAAAAAGCTAAGTGAAGAAAAGGAAATATACACAAAACCAACTAATCCTACTAGTGTCAAAAGTGCAACAAGAACAAAAATAAATCCTAATTCTTTCTGTTTCCCTACCGGAAAATCATTGCTTATTTCATTAGTTTCCTTCATTTTTCCCGCAGAAAGAGATTCATCTGATTTGACAAGGCCTAGGTTTTCTTTTTCTGTTGTTTCTTCTTTTGGGCTTATAGTATCAGGAGATAAAACATCCAATGCTGCTTCCAATTCCAGGCCTAATTCATTAGATATACCAGATTTATCTTTCAATGACGGTATTTTCTTATTATCTAGGTTAGGTGATGTTTTTTCAATCTGTATTGGAGGTATTACCATTTTTTCCATTGTTGGTGCTTGTTCTGATTCAGCAGGTACTGTGTCCTCCTTTTTAAAAACTTCATCTTCAGAATTTAGGGTATCGGGAGACAGTGCATCCAATGCTGCTTCCAGTTCCATACTTAACTCATTCGAAATACTAGATTCATTCTTCAACGACGATACTTCTTTTTGTTCTATTTTAACAGATGGATCTTTAACCTGCGTAACATTTTGATTTAAAGTCTTTTTTTCGGTAATCCCACTCCCTGCTCTGGATTGTGGTTTGTGAACTCGCAACTTAATCGTCTGTGTTTTACTTATATCACTTTGTGATTCAGGATCTCGCCGTTTTAAAGTAAGTGTTTCAGTTACCTTCTTTCCTGTAGAAGTCACAGGTGATATATTTTTTTGTTTAAGCTTTAATGTTTTTACTACCTGATCATCACTTTTTACACCTGTCTGAGAGGAAGGCCTATTCAATTTTAACTTAACGGTTTTAGTTACATCATCATTTGGTGTTTTAACGTCCCGGGAAGTTGAAGGTGTAAGTTTGGGCTTGTTCTCTGAAACTGTACTTTTTACACCTGTCTGAGAGGAAGGCCTATTCAATTTTAACTTAACGGTTTTA
>CAZGAI010000010.1:13391-18859 GCA_964523175.1 uncultured Victivallales bacterium
CGTCCCGGGAAGTTGAAGGTGTAAGTTTGGGCTTGTTCTCTGAAACTGTACTTTTGATACCAGACTGGGAAGAAGGTCTGTTCAATTTAAATTTTACTGATTTCAAACCTTCATTTTGTGTTTTCTTGTTTTTAGTATCCATAATAACAGTCCCAGTCAAGTTAAACTTGTTTTATTTTTCCATTATATAAGGAATTTGGTATTAATTGACTACCAAAAAAGCAATAAGAAAATCCCTATACTTATAGAAAAACACTATTTAATAACTCTCTTCATATTAATATTATATTTTTTAAGATTTTATTTTCAATCCTTAATGTATATATTATATATAAAAACTATACTTCTTACACTTACATGATCTATTTTAGGAGATATGCTATGTTGGTAATGATTGATAACTATGATTCTTTTACATTTAATATAGTTCAGTACTTCAAAGAACTGAAACAGGAAATTAAAGTTTTTAGAAATAATCAAATTTCTTTAGAGGAGATATTCAGCCTTCCTTTAAAAGCTTTAATTGTGTCACCCGGACCATGCTCTCCCTCTAAAGCAGGTATTTCAAACAGTGCAATAAAAACAGCAGCAGAAAAGGGTATCCCTGTTTTCGGCATTTGCCTTGGGTTTCAATGTATTGGTGAAATATTTGGTGGGAAAATTTCTCATGCTCCATATCTTATGCATGGAAAAATATCAGAAATTCATCACAATGGCCAAGGGATTTTTTCAAATATTCCCTCCCCTTTTAAAGCTGTACGCTATCATTCTCTAGCACTGGAACCAGAATCTGTCCCTAAATGTCTAGCGATAACAGCTAAAACTAATGATAACATAATTATGGCTGTGCAGCACAAAACTCTGCCTATCCACGGTGTTCAGTTTCATCCGGAATCAATTTTATCTGAACACGGCCATCAGCTTCTCCTGAATTTTTTAGAATTAATTTAATTTGCTCATAGATTTTTCTGCAAAGGAAAGCTAATATTTTAACAGTCAAGTTAACTTGTTTTATTCTTTTCCCTAATTAAGGAACATAATATTGTTGTCTATCTGCAAGTTAAAATGCAAAATCCTATTCTGATAAAATAGGCTACAGCTTTACTAAATATTTTTCATACATAGTTAACCAGGAAATGATTTAATAAAAAAATATGTCTATACTTAATAATATTAAAATACCGGCAGATTTAAAATTAACAAAAAACTCTGAATTGGAAGCATTAGCAAGAGAAATAAGAAAAAGAATAATAACAGTTACTTCACAAAACGGTGGACATATCGCTTCAAATCTGGGAGTAGTTGATCTTACACTGGCTTTGCATTATGTTTTTGATATGCCGCAGGATAAAATAATATGGGATGTTGGTCATCAATGCTATACCCATAAAATCCTTACAGGACGCAATGATTTTATTTCTTCACTCAGAAAGGATGACGGCTGTCTCGGTTTTACATCACAGCAGGAATCTGAATATGATTCATTTGGTGCAGGCCACGCTGGAACTGCTATTTCCGCCGCTTTAGGTATGGCAGCAGCTAGAGATTTACGTAACGGTCAGGAAAAGATCATTGCTGTTGTGGGAGATGCTTCTATTTCCTGTGGAATATCTCTCGAAGGTCTTAACAATATTACAGATGTAACAAAAGACCTTATTATTATTTTAAATGACAATAAAATGTCAATCTCTAAAAATGTGGGCAGTATCACTTCTTACCTTAATAACATAATACCTCAGCGTGGTTATAACCGTTTTAGAAATGCATTACGAAGTACAATTCTTAAAATTCCAAGAATTGGAGGAAAAATCCGAAAAACAATTGGAAAAATAGAATCAGCTACCAAAAGTATTTTAGTTCCAGGTATTTTTTTTGAAGAACTGGGTATTCGCTATATCGGCCCAATTGACGGCCATAATATCCAAAGTATGATTAAAACTTTTACTCTGATAAAGGAGTTTGATACCCCTGTCGTTATTCATGTATTAACTGAAAAAGGTGAAGGATACGGCCCGGCAAAAAGAAACCCGGAAAAATTTCATGGTGTTAGTAGTTTTAATCCAACTACAGGAAATCCAATTAATAAAAAAGGAACAACTTTTTCCTCTGTTTTTGGTAAAGCTATTGTTAATTTAGCCAGGGAACATGATAATGTAGTAGCTGTTACTGCTGCAATGTGCTCCGGTACAGGGCTTACTGATTTTGCCTGCAAGTATCCTGATCGTTTTTTCGATGTAGGAATAGCAGAAGAACACGCAATTGTTTTCGCCGCTGGAATGGCCTCAAACGGATTAAGACCTGTTGTTGCAATATATGCCACATTTCTTCAACGTGCGTTGGGATGTGTTTTCCATGATATCTGTCTTCAGAATCTACCTGTAATTATCTGTACCGACCGTTCCGGAATAGTAGATGATGGCCCGACTCACCATGGAATACACGATGTATCATATTTAAGAGCACTACCGAACATTTCCATACTTTACCCTGTAGACGGTATTGAACTTGAAGCAATGCTGCAAATGGCATATGAGCATAATTCACCAGTAGTAATTCGTTACCCACGTGGAGAAGTACCGATAACTCGCCACAGTAATACCCCCAAAATAGAGTGGGGAAAAGCTATTACAGCTCGAAATGGCGAAGATATTTCTATCTGGGTTACAGGGAACGAATATAAAACAGCGCTTAAAGTTTCGGATATTTTAAAACAGTCTGCAATCAAAGCTGAAGTGGTCAATACGCGTTTCCTACGTCCCTTTGATAAACAAAAACTATTATCAGCTGCAAAAAACAAGCACGTTGTTACTATTGAAGACAATGTTATTCAAGGAGGCCTTGGGAGTACCGTAGATGAGACACTAATAAATTGTAAGCATAAAGAAGTGCTGCATTTCGGCTGGAAAGATGAAATTGTACCACATGGTACAACTCGTGGAATTAGAGAAAGGGCCGGGTTTATCCCAGAAAAAATAGCTGAAAAAATTAAAAATACTATTGGAAGTTATAAATAATGATTAAATACCCTGATATTAACCCTGTTTTATTAAAGCTTGGACCGTTAAAAATACACTGGTACGGAATAATGTATTTAATCGGCTTTGCTGGCGGATGGATGTTGGCAAGATATAGAGCTAATAGATCCAGAGGACTATGGTCGCCTGAACAGGTTGCAGACATTGTTTTTTACTCTATCGTAGGTGTTTTACTTGGAGGCCGTCTTGGGTATGTAATATTCTATAATCCCGGATGCCTCTTTTCCAGTCCCATGGATATTATAAAAATATGGGATGGTGGAATGTCTTTTCACGGCGGTCTTCTAGGCGTTATTATTATGCTGTACATTTACGGTAAAAAAACTGGTAAAAGTTTGTTTCAAATAGGAGATTTTATTGTTCCAGTGGTACCAATTGGTTTAGGAGCAGGCAGGATAGGCAACTTTATCAATGGCGAACTTTGGGGGAAAGTAAGTACCCTCCCCTGGGCGGTGATCTTTCCCACAGACCCATCAGGAATGCCAAGACAACCCACTCAGCTATACGAATTTTTCCTTGAAGGTATTGTTTTATTCATTATTTTATGGCTATATTCAGGCAAACCCCGCCCCCGCATGGCAGTCTCCGGCCTGTTCCTCCTATGCTACGGTTTTTTCAGATTTCTTGTCGAATTTGTCCGTGTCCCGGACGCTCAGCTCGGATATCTCGCCTGGGGATGGGTTACAATGGGCCAGCTATTATCCATCCCAATGATAGTTATAGGGTTAATATGGATTATCAGAGGTTACAATAAATATCCATTAGTAAACGGCATGAACAAAGATGATATCGAGTATTTGAAAAAAATCAGGAAAAAAAAGTAAAGCAAACATAACACAATCCAGCAGAACCGGTATATTTTCAGCAAACAGCGTTGTATTCGTGTTTATGCTGTTCAAGCTTCCAGCTTGACAACTCACAAGCTGGAAGCTTGTGCTACATTTGAATACGTGCTTCACTGAATACTTACCAGAGCCGGGACCAAAAAAACTCAGAACAAGGATTAACATAAATTTCGAGTTTTTACTTTCTTCCTCAGATAAGTTCCGGCACTAATTCAAAGGTACTCGGCTGAGCCTGCGTCTGCCAGTCAATCGTTTTAAGTCCGTCCTGTACAAGTATATTATTAATTTTAGAGAACGGACGACTGCCAAAAAAGCCCCGATACGCAGAAAGTGGTGAAGGATGTACAGATTTGATAATTGTATGTTTGGAAGTGTCAATTAATTTTTCCTTTCCGGCAGCATGTCCACCCCAAAGGACAAATACTACAGGTGACTTTTTAGCATTAACCGCTTTAATGACTGCGTCAGTAAAATTCATCCAGCCGATTTTACTGTGTGAGGCTGCCTGATGAGCTCTCACTGTAAGAGTAGTATTTAAGAGAAGCACCCCCTGCTCCGCCCATGAAACCAGACTGCCGCAGTTGCTAACCTGAATCCCCAGATCACTATTTAGTTCTTTGTAAATATTTTTCAGTGAAGGTGGAAGCTTCGTGGCGCTTCGAACAGAAAAACAAAGACCATGTGCCTGACCATAGTTATGATAGGGATCCTGTCCAAGCAATAGGACCTTAACCTTATTATAGGGAGTAAGTTCGAGTGCAGAAAATATTTCATATTTAGGAGGAAAAACCACCTCTTTTTCCATCTCATCTTGAATATAGTTTTCCAGTTTTAACCAGTAATTCTGTTTAAATTCATCTATAAGTATCTGATACCAGTCATCAGGAATCAGTTCTGACAAACTAATCATTTTATTTCCTTGTAATATTCTTTTTGGTATTTGTTAAATAATTTTAATCCTAAGAGTGCAGTCAGAGTTATAGCAACTAGAATAACAGACATTATAAAAATTGAAGGGACTTCAAAAATACTTCCAATCGCACTCGAAATTCCGCCGTTCAATCTGACACCAAATCCAAATAGAGAGGCTGTAACGCCTATACTTACAGGAAACATTTTTAAGACAGTGCCCGCCACTATTGGGACGCATAGGAGATTTGTACTTAATATTATAATAACCGGAATTATTAATATATAAACTCAAAACTAGAAAAATAGCTTTCCAACCAAAAAAATACTACAAATATCCACCGACAAGAGGTCCTAATAGAATACTGCTCATGTTTGCTAGAAGTATAAATATCATAGCTCTGGTTATTTCTATTCCCTATGAATCAGACAAAGGGCCCACAAACAATTCACCAACTATTAAACCTATATAAAAAGTAGTAACTGAAAACTGAATATTGGAGTAAGAAGTATCAAAGGCTTTAGTTAGAAAGGGGAAGGAGGGAGTATACATATCTATTGCCAGAAAAGACAATGGAATTATAAAAATCAGCAACCTGAGTAATCTTTTCTTATTAAACTTTTTAGGTTCATTTATAACAAGTTCAGTCATAGGTATTAATTTTTTTATTTAGTGTTT
>CAZGAI010000011.1:0-18762 GCA_964523175.1 uncultured Victivallales bacterium
TCAACATTCAACATTCAACATTCAACATTCAACATTCAACATTCAACATTCAACAGTCAACAGTCAACAGTCAACATTCAACATTCAACAGTCAACATTCAGCATTCAACATTCAGCATTCAGCATTCAGCTTTCAACAGTCAACATTCAGCTTTCAACAGTCAACATTCAGCATTCAACATTCAACATTCAACATTCAACATTCAACATTCAACATTCAACATTCAGCATTCAGCATTCAGCATTCAACATTCAACATTCAGCATTCAACAGTCAACATTCAACAGTCAACAGTCAACAGCCAAGAGCTAAGGTTTATCCGCCGGCCTGTCCGCCGAAACTTTAGTGTAGGAGGAAGCTTTAGCGAAGGAGGAGCCAACTTTCATTTTTCAGAAAAAGATATGTCTTTATAAAATGCTGTAGTCTTTTGGTGGGTATTATCTGTATCAGTCATAATGGCAACTTCTGTGATAGAGTTAATTGATTCCCCATACAACGAACGAAAATCTTCATGTACATTTCTCCTGATACTATACCAGGTATTAATTTTATCCAATGAACTTGAAACCGACATCATTTTTACATTGTTGGGTGCATAAGGATTGGGCCAATTTATATTTTCCCCTTTAGAATTTGACCATACATAGCAAATTGCCTTAGTGTTCCAAAACAACCAATTATTTTTAGAGATAACGTACATCCTGGCGGCATAATCATCACCGTTTTTTGTCTTTTCATCATTACCCCGAAGTTTATCTGTAATCATCCAGTTCCAATTAAGGTAAGGATATTTTTTTAAGTTGACTGTAACATTTTTAAACAAGCCTGATGCGCTGTTATTGCTTACGGCTTTTAAAACCTCCTGCCTATTAATAGATTCTATTGTATAATCTGTTTTTTTATTAATGTCTTTTTATTTTGTTACGTTACTTAACATCGTTGCTTATAAACATGTTAAAAAGCAAATTCCTGTACACTTAAAGTTATTTAGTTTTTTAATCTTATTACTATAGCTATATCGCAGGTGAGTCTTTTTTGGGATCAACCATACTAAGCGCAACATTTGATGAAGGAAATGTAATTTCTGCTCCATAATCAATAATAATACTTCCAATTTTCAACATTATTTCATCTTGAACTTTCTGAAACTTTATCCAGTGTGTCGTCTTAGTGTATGCATAAACCATAAAGTTGATTGAATAACTGCCGAAACAACCTTCTACTGATGACCCCATATCAGTATTGCCGTCCACTAGATTCACCAGAATCGCACAATTTTGATCTATGGCCGGGTGAGCAAGCAGCATCTCTTTAATAGAATTTAATATTTTATCAACAACATTAATATCTTTATATCGAACACCTATAAATTGCTTGATTCTTCTATGAGACATACGGGTAGCATTCACTATTGACTCAGAATTAAGAATTGCGTTTGGAACAATAATCGGTCTATGTTCAAAACTTAAAATCCGGGTTGAATGCAGGCCTATATGCTGAACATTCCCCTCTATTGACAGATCTGTAGAATACACCCAGTCACCGGCACGGATTTGCCTACCAACAAGAATTATAATCCCGGCAAAAAAATTACTCAGTGTATCCTTGAGAGCGAAACCAACACCGATAGATAATCCGCTTATTATAAATGTCATACTTTTAGAATCCACTCCCAAAGCAAATATAAAAATAGCGAACGATATAGCAAACCCAACATACCGCAATATCATCTTAATGGCATATTTAGATCCGACAGCAGCATTTGTATGCTTATGCATTTGCCTACCTGCCATTGTACTTATTAGTATCGTAATACAAACACCTATCAAGAGAACAATAAAAGCATGAAATAAACGGTACAAAGAGAAAGTAGGATTTTCACCTATTGGAAATGGATGAAATAGAACAAACTCAAAAAATTTATCAACTACTACCGGAGGAACCCCCCATGATAAAAGAGTTAAGACTACCGCAGCAATACTGATTACTGTAGCAAGAACAATTCTAACCCAATACATAACATGCTGAAATGAAGATCTTTGTTGAATAATATAAGGGTGTATTACCTGCTGATTTACCACTATTCCGTTGTCCTCATTTTTTTTGAGATAAAAAGCATAAACATTTGCTGCAATTATTGAAATAAAACTATAGCATATTTTATATATTAAGTATAAATAATAAAATATCATTACTGTCTGAAGACAGTTCACCAAAAACCCGATAACCAAGTTAGAATATCCTAAAAAAATAATAATAGGCGTCATAACGGCAACCACCAGTAAGCTTATCATACCTATTTTAGTATATACATTAAAAGTATCAATACTAATGAGATATCTCTGCAGTTTACTGAGCATAATTAATCCCCATACAGTCAGAGCAATTGATACAATAAGATTTATGAATGCAACACCGTATAAGCCGACAAAGGGATAAAATTGCGTAGAAAAAGAAAATGCATTTATGTTATTATTCATTAATATCATAAATACTACAAAGCAGAAAAATATTATATTGAAGAATTTTGTTTTATTAATATTTTTAACGAAAGCTGTAAGTGAAGCATATATTAGGAGGCAAAAACTTATACTGCAGGCAAATGTAAAAAGAACAGCGAGTACTATACTGTCATACTTGACTGTCGCCAGTGACAAACTGGTAACAACCAGGTAAATTATATGACCAGGAATAACTCCGAACAGAAGAATTCGAATTACCTGATAAATATGTGTTAAATCCATTTTTGCATCCAGCTTATTAAGCAGTATGCCATTAGTCAGTTTAACTACTAAACGACTTATCCACTTCAAACAGATAAAATATAAAACTAAAATCAAAAGCCATAATTTAGCTCCTGGCATATTAATGTTTTTTAGTGTCGTATGCTGTATATCAAATACCAGTGTTTTGACTTGCCTAGAAATATCGTCAATAGCTAATGACCATGTTTTAGATTTATAAAATCTTCCCTCAGATGCAAACAACAACCTGTCACTGACTTTGACACGCCTATTTACTATCCTATACAACAACTTATTTATCTTATTGAGTATATTATTAATTTGAAAAGTCACATTATTGTATTTTTCAAGATGAAGACTACGTTCATTGTAGAGGTTTAATCCTTTCTGCAGGACATTCAATGATGAACCTGACTGTTCCCTTTCATAGTCAGCTAATTTCATATTCCAGAATTTGATTTTATGCCTATTTTCTAATAAATGTATTTCAAAAAGCTTTTTCAACATTAAAAGTTGACTTTTGAAAAAATCCAATTGTTTTTTACCTAAACCTGATTGAGTTATCCTTGCATTAAGATCCTCAACCAATTTAACAGTTAATTCGTAATCATTAGCATATTTCTTATCTGCTATTCTATCATCTATCTGAACATGCCTGTTATTGATTTCAGATAACAAGTCATCAATGCTTTTTCTTATATTTTCAATTTTATGAATTCTTACCTTATATTTTTGAACTATTTTATATTGTTCACTGTATAAAACTACTGCCTGACGCGTATTTTCAATTGTTGAATTAGCTTGTTTATTCTCAAAATCGGCTAATTTAAGTTCAAACAGCCTTATTTCCTGTTTACTTGCCTTCAGATATTTATCAAAAAGACTTTTCTCCATTTCAAGCTGTTCCTTGAAGAAATTCAACTGTCCGCAGTCTATGCCTGTTTGATAAATCCTTACATTAAGGTCATTAAGCAAAATATTACTCAATTTGTAATCTTCTGCAAACGTTATATCCTCTGTTGTTAATTTATTACCAAGTTCCAATGACCAAAGGTTCAGGGTGAATAAAAACAGGATGGTAATCAGCAAAAATTTTATTTTAACGAACATCAATCTCCCTTCCCTTTAATGTTTTGAGTCTATCTTTAATACTTAATATTCATTATATGGTGTAGTAGCAAAACATGCCATATTTTAGATATAGTTTCACCTAATAAAGGCTCTATCGTTTTAAGTCAACTGTTTGCTCGTGGAAACTAACCGCCTGGATGTAGAGGCGCAATGCTTGCGTCTCAAACGTATTGCAAGCCGTTATGCTGAATCAGACACATGCAATGTGTCTCTACATTATACGTTTCATTTATGATAAAACAATCGAGCATTGGCCGATAGCTCAGCGCTCTCTGTAGCTGACTGATAACACGTTTTTACTAACGCTCTTTAATAAACGGAATGACCAGTAGCCAATGAAGTTTTAAATATTTTATTTTTCTGAATACCTTCAAACCTATAGTCATATCCAGATGTCCCTTATCCGGCTGATTTTTATAAGTTCTAAAAAAATAATCCCAATATGGAATATTAAAGCCATAATTGCTGTTAGTTTCCTTTTTTAATACGGAATGATGTACTCTATGCATATCAGGAGTAACAATAAACAGTCTCAAAAATCCATCTATCTTCACTGGAATATAAATATTACCGTGATTAAACATTGCCGCAGCATTTAGAAACACCTCAAAAATCAGTACTGCGATAGGATGAATTCCAAAAATAATAACAATCACTAACTTGATCAAAATAGAAATAATGATTTCAATAGGATGAAAGCGAATGCCTGTCGTTACATCAATATCTAAATCTGTGTGATGCATTTTGTGCAGTTGCCAAAGCAGAGATATTTTATGAAAAAGAACATGCTGAATGTAAACGGCAAGATCAAGTATCACTATTGAAATAATTACAGTTACAACAAAATACTTGGCATGAAAAATATTAAAAAGCCCTACTCTGTTTTCTAAACAGATTACAGCAACAGTACCGACCATTAGAGGAGATATCAGCGCCTGAATAAGACTGTTTACTGCTATTATACCCAAATTGCCATACCACCTGACAATTTTTAAAAATCTAAGTTTACGCCGTGGAATAAAAATTTCCCAAACAGAAATAATGATAAAAGTAACCAAAAAGACTGTAAACCTGATTGTTTCTTCATTATTTATAGTCATTAAGATTCCGGATTAAAAGGAGGATTATAATTCAGCATACTTTTCACTTTTTAATGAATAGCTAAATCTTTCTCCTATTTCAAATTTACCTGTTTTATCGTTCATTCGTTTCCAGGTCAAATCAACATTAGCCCCTTTAACTTCAACAACCATATAACCATAGCTATTATCACATTTTATCAGCATAGGAGTATAAGGAGCATTATAACCATTAAGAACAGGTTTTAAGTTTTTGCCGGCACCGGCAGTGCCGAGAGAAAACTGGTGAATATCATTATCTGGGTTTCCATCACCATCTTTCACAACTACATGTGCATAACCATGATCATGCCCGCAGAAATAGACCCGTGCTCCAGCATCTCTTAGACTTTTCCAAAAGCGATTTCTAGATTTTGAATAATTTATCTGCATTGTCGGACAGCTGTTGCCCTGTAGGCAATCAGTATGGTCGAGCTTAAAAGCTGGTTCGTGTGTATAAGTAAATATATGATTCCCCTTTGTTTCAGACAATTGGGTATCCAGCCATTTTTGATTGAATTGTAAAAAAAAGATTGTCTCATAGTTAACCTTAGTTAGATCCTGAATAGCCGAGCCACAACCAATTTTACTCACCACGAAAAGCGTGGCAAGAACAAAGTTTACCAAGCCATAGGCATGGACACAAAGATTTTTTAACAACTAATTAACTAAAATTAACACTAATAAAAAAATGTTTTTTGCATGGAACATGCAAATTTATCAGAAAAAATAAAAATACGGAAAACTCGTTTTCAAATTATTACTTCTTCTGATAAATGAGAGCAAAGCTCATAACAATTTTTCCTCTGTGTCTTAGTGGCTTTGTGTGAAAAAACTCTTATGTTTTCAGCCAGAGTTATTTAGTTAAATCTGAGATATGTTTTACTAATTTTAGAGTATCATTGGTGAAATTTCTAATACCTTCAGAAAGCTTTTCAGTTCCCATTGCATCTTCATTTAGCATCCATCTAAATGTTTTTTCATCCATAGCAATTTTTTTAATATCTTTACCTGCACCATGCTCAGGATTTAATTTTCTTTCAACATGTCCTTCAGATTTTGATAAGTCGTGAATGAAGTCCGGAGAAATAGTAAGCAGGTCACAACCTGCTAGTTCCAGTATCTCATCAACATTTCTAAAACTGGCTCCCATTATAACGGTTTTAAAACCAAATTTTTTATAGTAATGATAAATTTCAGTTACTGAAATTACGCCGGGGTCTTCACTTGGAGCATAACCATCTACCCCTTCTGAATTTTTAAACCAATCTAAAATTCTTCCAACAAAAGGAGATATCAATGTTACACCGGCTTCTGCGCAAGCAACTGCCTGTGCCATGCTGAACAATAGTGTAAGGTTACAATGTATTCCTTCTTTTTCTAAGGCAGATGCCGCCTGAATACCTTCCCAGGTAGATGCAATTTTTATTAAAATTCTTTCTTTCTTTATACCGGCTTCAGCATATAGTCCAATAATGTGTTTCGCCCTTGCAATTGTTGCCTCTGTATCAAAAGAAAGCTGAGAATCAATCTCAGTAGAAACACGTCCCGGAACAATTTTTAATATTTCACATCCAAAGTTAACAGCCATCTTATCTAAAATCATGCTGATTTTTTTATCTCCTGTATATCCTTTTTTGTCAGCAAATTCTACTGCATCTTTTATCAGGTAGGAATATTTCTCCTGCTGTGCGGCTTTATATAGAAGGGATGGGTTAGTTGTTGCATCAACAGGCTTACAATCTTTGATCGCTTCAATGTCACCGGTATCTGCCACTACTACGGTCATTTTCTTCAGTTCTTCAAGTTTAGTCATTTTTTGATTCCTTTGTATTATATTTCTATAGGCATTTGTGTACTGCTAAACTACTTTTTAAAGTTTAATTATAATATATAAGTCTCGCAACATCTACAGTAAAGATCGCAATATTTAAGAATAATTGTTATAAATTTATGCTGCCGATACCCAATAAGTATGATCCATTTAAATTAGAAGAAAATAGCTACACTGTTTCAACAGGTGGCATACATAGCACATGTTTTGATGCTACCGCGACTACCTTTAACAATATTATGATTCTGAATTTTAATTATGTTGAGCCGGTCCTTAGTAGAAGAACTCGCTGACAGAACTGTTGAGTTACTGTTAGAAAATTTTAGTTGATAAAAAGAATTTATGAATTAAGCTATTCAAATTGATTCAGGTTCCAGTTGTATTCGTAATAAATCCTATTTTTATATTTGATCAGTTTAGTATATAAGTTTTTATCTGCATGTTTTGACAGATAGCTTAACAACTCTCTGTCATTTTTCCCAAAATCACCCTTGTACCAATCGTATATGCTTGATAGATAGAGATAGTTATTTTTAAAATCCACGCCTCTGGGGCTGTCTATATAAGCCTTAACACCCTTATTTAATAAGTTATTGGTATTTTTTATGGTATAGGCTTCGGCCTGCAGGTTTGGACAGCTCATGCTTGCACAGTTTAGCGCATAATGAATTCTATTATCTTTCCAGATTGGCCTTAATATTCGATGCTCAATATCATTAAGAGTAATTTCAGAGCCTTCAATTTTTGCAATTTTTTTGTTCCAGGGACCAAAACTGAACCAGCCTGATTTAATCTCAGTAATCGACTTGACTGGATAGTTGTCAAGAATAAGCTTTACTGTTAAAGCATTGTACAGGTTAATCCAATAGACAAATTGTACATTACGGTTATATTCAGAAATATTAATACTTTGGAAGTTGCTGAGATACTTGTCCAGTTTCAGTTTATCTTTTTTCGAAACCGATGAATATTTTACAAGGTTAATGCCTGAAGGCGTGTCTGCTACTAAATATTTCTTTAAGAAATCTGTCCACGGAGAATGATCTATTGTTTTAGAGTTGTCTGGATTATTTTTTGTCCATTTAGACCATAAAACAGATTTTGGGGCGGCATAAAGACTAAGACTCAGCATACTAAAAATCAACATAATACATACTCTTCCTAAAATTCTACCTGTTTTCATGATTTACTTACCTTTCATTTTTTATTGTCTCCCAGCAGTGACAGTAACAGTGTCAACTATCAGGAAATTTAAAAGCATGATCCAAATACTTTTTAACTTTTTTCTTTTTTTATTTGCAAAAACCATCAAGAACGTTTATTCTGTAATATAGAACATATATTCTAAAGGTCAAGTTATGAATAGAATAATTAAAAATGAAATCAGAGATGAAGTAATGGATAAAGCCATGAATCTTTTCTGGTGTAAAGGATATTTTAATACTTCTATTGATGATATAGTTAAAGAAACGGGCATGAGCAGAGCCATTATTTATAAGTATTTTAAAGATAAACAGGGACTTTTTGAAGTAATTCTTAATCGTTATTATGAAAAGATTACCTGCATTACAGTTTCACCTCTTGTAGGTTCAAGCAATGACCTATCACCTATTTATTCATTTTTCAAGCAGTTCATTCCGGGCAATAGCAGCAACAGGATGGATTCCGGCTGCCTTATGATGACAACTGCTTCAGATTTTCCCCTGCACAACGAACCTATACAGTCTATAATCAGGACTTTTACGGATAGATTATATAACCTTTTTTATAATGTGCTTTTAAACGCTAAAACCGGCAAGACTATAAGCTATGCGACTGACTGCAGAAATGCTGCCGCCCTTTTAGTAGGAAACACTTTCGGTATTATGTCTCTCTTTCGTACTAAAGCAGAAAGCTCTTTGGTAAAAGGCTTAATTGACGGCACATGCGAATATCTAGATTTACTCAATAGCTACAAAAAGGAATTTTAATATGTTGGCTAGCAAAGACAAAATAAAATTCATAGTTCTTTTGTTATTTTTTGGATTTGTGATTTTTCTTTCATATTACTTTGAGTTATATAAAAAATTCTCAGTAGAACAGATTAAAGACTTCATACAAAGTGCCGGCATATTTGGACCTGTTATTTATATGATTTCTTACGCATTTACCTCTATAATACTATTTCCATCCTCACTGCTCTCAACAACTAGCGGAATGATTTGGGGTGCTTATCTTGGAACTTTTTATACCGTTGTGGGAGCTACTATTTCTGCAAGTATCCCTTTTTTTATTTCTCGGTTTCTGGGTAGATCATTTGCTGAAAAAATGATGAAGGGCAGTAAACTGAACATATGTGATAAATTTATTAGCAGGAATGGATTCTTTTCTGTATTGATTATGCGGCTGATCCCAATATTCCCCTGGGATTTAGTTAACTATGGTTCTGGCTTATGCGGTATTCGGTTAAGAGATTATATAGCAGCTACTTTTCTTGGAATAATTCCCGGAAGCTTTGTCTACAACCTGATTGGATCAATGCTTGGCCAGCCTATAGATAAATTTAAAATTGCTCTTGTATTCATAATTGTGATAGTAATGAGTTTAACTCTATTCTTCTATAAAAAAGTTTTTATGAAGAAAAAAGTTAATACCAGTGATGCAGATACTGAAAAAAACAAAATTTAAAGATAGGTTAACCATGAATAAAATAATAAAAAGATGGATACCGCTGCTGATTTTAGTGATTGGTCTTGTTTCATTTTTTGTGGCAGGTGGAACAAAATATCTATCATTCGAAATGCTTAGTCAGAACTATAAAGTTCTAAACGCCTATACTGCAAATCACTATCTGTTAAGTGCTCTTATATTTGTTTGCGCATATATAATTATAGCAGCCTTCTCAATTCCCGGAGCAACAATCATGACTTTGCTGGGAGGTTTTCTATTTGGCGCCGTCTTTGGATCTGTCTGGGTTGTAATTGGCGCTACTATTGGCGCTACTATTACTTTTCTAGCTGTACAGACTGCATTTGGAGATATTTTAAAAAACAAAGCAGGCGGTACTATACAGAAAATGCAGGCGGGGTTTAAAAAAAATGAATTTAATTACATGCTCTTCTTAAGGTTTCTGCCAATATTTCCTTTTTTTATAATAAATATCGCAGCCGGTGTACTGGGCGTAAGTTTGCGCACATTCTTCTTTGGTACTTTACTTGGAATTATACCGGGCTCTTTTACATACGCCTGGGTAGGTAGTGGGCTGGGATATGCTCTGTCCAAAGGAAAAGAGATTAATATGGGAATAATTTTTGAACCTCAAGTTCTGCTTCCTATAATTGTTTTGGCAGCACTATCAGTTGTCCCTATCATATACAAGAAAATTAAAAAACAAAAAGGTAACATTTAAAATGTCAAGAATACAAATATTAAATAAAGAAGATGCACAGGGAGATGTAAAAGAAATATTAACACAGCTGGAAAAACAGTTTGGATTTATTCCAAATCTATTTTCCACAATGGCACAGTACCCTGCTGCACTGAAGCCGATTCTTGGTCTATATCAGGCGATTGCAGCTGTATCTTCTATTGATGCAAAGCTGCAGGAAATAGCAAACCTTGAAGTATCCAGGATAAACGGCTGTGAATACTGTCAGGCCCATCATGCTCAGATGGCTAAGATGGCTGGAGTCTCTAATGTACAGATAAAAGCATTAAAAACCGGTAATATAGACAGTTCCTTCAGTGATAAAGAGAAGGCAATCATCGAATATTCAGCTGCTGTTACAAGAGATGCTGAAAACATCTCTGATGAACTCTTTATAAGACTTAAGTCTTTTTTTACAGAGAGTGAAATTGTTAATTTGACTCTTATTATCGGACTGATGAACCTGTTTAATAAATTTAACGGTGCATTAAAAGTTGAATTGGAAGGTTAATATTAAGGTAGCATATGAACGCAATAAAAACAGATATTTGTGTTATTGGAGCTGGTGCCGGAGGGCTTTCTGTTGCTGCAGGGGCTGTTCAGATGGGAGCAGATGTAGTTTTGATTGAAAAATCAATGATGGGAGGAGACTGCCTTAACTACGGCTGCGTCCCTTCTAAATCTCTCCTCTCTGCAGCACATATTATGGATACTCTTAAAAATGCTGACAAACTTGGCATACATGTCAATAATTATTCTGTAGATTACCAGGAGGTGCATAATCATATTCACAATGTCATTAAGACAATCGCTCCTAAAGATTCTATAGAACGTTTTGAGAAATTAGGAGTAAAGGTAATTAAAGTTGAAGCAAGCTTTAAAAACAGTAAAGAAGTAATAGTAGGCGATAAGGTTGTCCATGCAAAATATTTTGTAATAGCAACAGGGTCGAAGCCCATTGTTTTACCAATCAAAGGCCTGGAATCGGTTAACTACCTGACAAATGAAACAATTTTTGATCTAAAAGAAATCCCTGAACACCTAGTTGTTATAGGAGGAGGCCCAATAGGATGTGAACTCTCTCAGGGATTAAGATTACTTGGAGCAAAAGTAACAATTATTCAAAGAAGTAGAATACTGGCAAAGGATGACCAGGAACTTACAAATGTTGTTTATGATAAATTTATTGAAGATGGACTGGAGGTCTACGAGAATACAAATATTGATTCCATAGAGAATATAGATGGAAAAATAATTGTTAATTTTGAACATAAAGGCAAAGTTGCTAAGGTAGCAGGCTCCCACTTACTGCTTTCAGTCGGAAGAAAGCCTAATATTGATAGATTGAATTTGAACGCTGCCGGTATTGAATATTCTAGCCGGGGCATTCATATTAACTCTAGACTGCGTACTAGTAATAAAAAAATATTTGCGCTTGGAGATGCTGCTTTAGGATATAAATTTACACATATGGCCGGTTATCAGGCAGGTATAATTATCAGAAATATATTGTTCCGCATTCCGGCTAAAGTTAACTATAATGCTGTTCCATGGGTAACTTATACAGAACCTGAACTGGCTCATGTCGGTATGCATGAAGACGAAGCCCTTAAAAAATTTAAAGATGCTAAGATATTAAAACTTCCTTTTTCTGATAATGATCGCGCACAAAGTGAATTAAAAACTAAAGGGATGATCAAGGTGATAACTAATAAAAATGGACTGATTCTAGGCGCATCAATTGTTGGGAGCAATGCGGGTGACCTTATCGGGACCTGGTGTCTGGCTATATCTCAAAAGCTTAAAATTGGTTCAGTCGCCGGCTGCATAATCCCCTACCCTACCCGTGGTGAAATAAATAAGCAGGTCGCCGGGTCATTCTATACCCCTATGCTGTATTCCGATAAAACACGTAAAATTGTTAAATTTATTATGAAATGGTTCTAATATGATTGAAGCTAAAATAAGACCGCTCTTTCAACAGCTGTTTATTAATCCGATAATTTATCATTTAAAAAACAGAGTACATCCGAATACTGTTACTCTGATTGCTTTGGCTGTCGGTCTGGTTTCCGCGATATTTGTAGCTGTAGATTTACGAACTTTAGCGATAATATTTTTACTTTTATCAGGCTATCTGGATATCATGGATGGTGCTTTAGCACGTGAACAGAACACATCTTCACCTTTCGGTACAATGCTGGATATTTTATCAGATCGTTCTGTAGAGTCTTTCATCATAATAGGACTCTACCTGAGACAGCCTGAGTTAGGATTCATTTTTTTATTAATGATGATGTCAATGCTTATATGTATTTCAAGTTTTCTGCTTGTGGGAATCTTCACTAAAAATGACGGCCGAAAAGGATTCTTCTACAGCAGTGGGTTGATGGAGCGTGGAGAGTCTTTCTTCTTTTTTATAGTAATGATTATATGGCCGTCATTATGTATACCGGCAGGCATTATTTTTGTTTTACTGGTATTCTGGACTGCACTATATCGTTTATATGAATTTAACAAAAACACAAAAATCAGTTACTAAAACCATATTATTAACCAGGAGGAATTATGAAAAGAATGTTAACTAAAGTAGCACTATCGTCGATGGTAGTATTAATGTCAGTGTCAGTACTTGCTTCTTCAGGCTGGTTGACTAACTGGCCTGAAGCACAGAAACTTTCAGCAGAAAAAAACAAACCTATTCTTATTGATTTTTCAGGGTCAGACTGGTGCGGTTGGTGCATTAAACTTGACAATGAGGTTTTTTCTAAACCTGCATTCAAAGAGTATGCCAATATAAACTTAATACTGTTTCTTGCAGACTTCCCTCAAGCCAAAAAACAGACAGAAGCCGTAAAAACACAAAACAACATGCTGGCATCAAAATATAAAGTAAAAGGATATCCAACAGTCGTTCTTGTTGATAGTAAAGGGAAAGCAATCTTACGGACAGGATATGCCCGTGGTGGACCCGAAAAATATATTAAAAAGCTAAAACAGGCTATCAGTAAACAAAAGTAACGTTGAAAACATGAAATTACTAAATTTAAAGTTTCAAACTTTTATCAAATCAGCAGGAATATTAATAATTATTTTAGTATCCCTGCTGATAACTCCATTTAATCTGGAGGCAGAAACTATGAACAATCAAGAGAAAACGACTGAAAAAGATAAATACACTAACAAGCTTATAAATGAAACAAGTCCGTACCTTCTTCAGCATGCACACAATCCTGTACATTGGTATCCATGGGGTAAAGAGGCATTTGAAAAGGCTGAAAAAGAGAACAAACCTATTTTTCTATCAATTGGTTACTCTACATGCCACTGGTGCCATGTAATGGAGGAAGAATCATTTAAAAATGAGCAGACTGCAGATTTATTAAATAAATATTTTATCCCGATAAAAGTTGATAAAGAAGAACTACCCGCAGTTAATGACATTTATATGCGTTTTGTTGTAATGACTACAGAACGCGGTGGATGGCCTTTAAGTGTATTCCTGACTCCGAAATTAAAACCTTTCTTCGGAGGAACTTATTTCCCTAGCAAACAAAGTTACGGCATGCCCTCGTTTGACAGTGTACTTGAAACAATTGCTGCTTCCTGGAAAGATAAAAAAAAGGATATTAATAAATATGCAGACATGCTTTCTGAACAGATAAATAGATCTTTTAAAGATACTCAGAACGTCAATAAACCGGAGCTATCAAATAAACTTATTGAGAATGCAGTTAAAATACTTGGGGACCAATTTGACCCTAAATATGGAGGATTTGGAACAAGTCTCAAATTTCCAAGAGCTTCTAACCTTGAACTCTTTCTACAATATTATTATCATACCAACGATAAAAACTCTTTAAATATTATTGAAACAAGTTTAGATAATATGACCTATGGCGGAATCAAAGATCAGATTGCCGGTGGTTTTCATAGATATACTCTGGACAGGAACTGGCTTACTCCCCATTTTGAAAAAATGCTCTATGATAATGCATTATTAAGCAAGCTCTATTTCAATGCTTATTTACTCACTAAAAAGAAACTTTATTTAAATACTGGAATTGAAGTCCTTGACTATGTGCTGAGGGAAATGCAGGATAAAAACGCCGGTTTCTATACAGCTCAGGATGCTGACAGCGAAGGAGAAGAAGGTAAATATTACATTTGGACAAAAAAAGAGATCGAAAAAATACTCGGCACCAAAAATGCCGATATTTTCTGCAGATATTATAACATTACTCCAGAAGGAAATTTTGAAGGAAAAAATATTTTAAACATTACTCAGACGCCCGAATCAATAGCCATTGAGTTGAATATCAGTATGGAAGTTTTAGAAGAGTCCATAGAGCAGGCAAAGAGTAAAATTTTAAAAGTCCGAAATAAAAGAATACATCCTCAAACAGATGACAAAATTATAGCCTCCATAAACGGACTGATGATTTCAGCATTTACAAAAGGGTATCAGGCTACTCTGAATAAAAAATATTTAAATGCTGCAGTTAATGCAGGTAATTTTTTATCAAATAATATGGTTATAGACGGCCATTTGAAACATTCTTTCCGTTTAGGTAAAGCTAAGGGATATGGCTACCTCGATGACTATGCATTTACAGCATCAGCATTTGTAGATTTATATGTAGCTACTTTTGATGTTAAGTGGCTTTTGGAATCTGATTTTTTAATCAGACAGATGATTAAATTATTTTGGGATAAAAACCACGGAGGCTTCTATTCAACATCAAATGAGCATAAATCTCTTATTTCCAGACCAAAAGGCTATGATGACAGCTCAACTCCTTCCGGTAATTCAGTTGCAGCTCTGCTGCTAATGAAACTTTCTATATATTTCAATAATAAAGAATATGAAAAGATGGCTAATAAAATTCTTCATAATTCATATACTCTAATGAAAGAAAACCCACAAAGTTCCGGGGGTATGCTTGAGGCACTGTTCTTTGAATTATATACCAAAAACGAAATAGTGATTGTAGGGAATATTGAGAACAATAAAACGTTAAGCTTAATAAATACCGTTTACAGTTATTATATCCCTAACCGGCTTATCTCAGTACTTGAAGATAAGAAGTCAGAAGAAAAAATATTCAATAACAGCTATATGTTCTCCACTAAACCAAAGCTAAATGATGAACCTACAGCCTATGTTTGCAAAAACTTTGCTTGTAAACAGCCTGTAAACTCTGTTGCTAAACTTAAAGAGCTATTGAAAAGCAATTAGAGAAGGTTTTCAAACCCCTCTCTACTCGATACTGCTCCTGTATATAGCAGAAAGAAAGCATGAACTGGATAAACTGGGTAAGTTTTAGTGTAGTAATATGCGGCATATTGATTTATACCCAATTCTGCCGTAAGAAAATTGATACTGGACAAAGCTACTTTGTAAGTGACAGAAAAACTCATATTTTTGCCTTAGTCGCTACTCTAGTGATGACAGAGCTTAATACTTCAACTTTAGTAGGCTTTGCAGGAATGGGATATCAATTCGGATATTCGGCTGTTTCACTTTCTTTAGTTTTTTTATTGGGTCTACTGTTTTATGCCCTGACTGTTGCAAAGAAATGGAAAAAGTTTGACGGAATAGCGGTAACAACATATTTTTCTAAACGTTATCACCCTTTAATAGGCTCATTTTCTGCAATATTAATGATAATTGCAATGATTGGTTTCAGCGCAAACTTTATCAAATCATTGACGCTCCTGTTTAACCCTTTGTTTCCACATCTCAGTGAGTGGGCTATAAGCGGGGGATTTTGTTTTCTTATGCTGGTTGTTACACTTAAAAAGGGTCTTGCAGCAGTTATAAGAATTGATAAAATAAGCTTCTGTCTTACAATACTAATATTTACTTCAATGTTTTTTTTAGGTAATTTTAAAAATGAAGAAATTATTCATAATGCACGTATAGACACACGCAGTATTTCTTCAGGGTTTATCATTGCCCTTACAATAATCACAATGTTTACTTACATTATGTCTCCCTGGTATGGACAGAAAATCTTTTCTGCATTTTCTGCTAAAACAGCTTTTTATTCTGTCTCAATTGCTGCTGTTTTTGTAAGTTTGATTTATGGAATAGCAATTTATGCTGCTTCAAATATTGCAGTCTTATATCCCGACATACAACCCCAAAATGCTATTCCTGTTTTTATCTCACATAAGATGCCGACAGTCATTCAGGGAATTACATACGCAACCCTGTTTTTTATTGCAATGACCACGCTTGCTGCATTATGGAATACGATAGCTTCAGTATTTGTGGCTCACTATTCATCAGATTTTCACAAAGACAGCTTACACTTCACAAGAGTTATAACATTGTCAATAGCAGCAATTAGCTTCCTATTAGCCAATATTTTTATAGATCAGATTTTTGACAAAATGGTTTTAATGAATATACCAATAGCAGCTCTGGCATTTCCACTTTTAGGAGGATTTTATTGGAAAAAAGTTAATACTAAAGCATGTATTGTAAGTGTAGCAGTAGGTTTTGTCGGTGGTTTAGCATGTTATTTTTATTTTGGAGAAAATAGATATATTTGGTACTGGGCAATTTATGTCATACCACTTCACTTCATCTCGGGACTACTTACTACGTACCTGACATCACCAAAGAAAACAGCCTTGCACCGACACTGCCTCTTATAATTGTTTTATAAGCTTTAAATTGAACTTGAGAGCTGGTCCATTTACCGGAATGATGTTATAGTAGCAATAACGAGACTATATAATTATAAATTATACATATAGAAAAATGATTTAATGACAAAGCAAATATCCGTGGAAACATCTACAGATGTGATCCTGGAAAGTATTTCCGATGGGGTTTTTACTGTTGACAACAGCAATTGGATAATTTCTTCTTTTAACAGGGCTGCAGAAGAAATTACAGGTATTAACAGAAAGGAAGCTATTGGAAAACCTTGTTCAGAGGTTTTTAGATCAAGCCTGTGTGGAGATAATTGTGCATTGAGGTCTACAATTGAAACAGGAAACCCAATAATTAACAAGCCGTGCTACATTATCAACGGCAAAGGTAAACGTATTCCAATAAGTATTTCAACAGCAGTTTTACGAGAAGAAAATGGTACGGTAACTGGCGGAGTTGAAACTTTTCGTGATCTGAGTGAAGTTGAAGCACTTCGCAACGAACTTCATGAGCGCTTAAGTGTAGGAAACTTAGTCAGTCATAGTCCCTCCATGCGTAAAGTCTTTGAACTGGTTACTGCTGTAGCTTCAAGTTCAAGTACAATACTAATTCAGGGAGATACAGGAACCGGGAAAGAGCTGCTGGCTAAAACCATTCACAATTTAAGTCGCAAATCAGACAAACCCTTTATTGCTGTTAATTGTGGAGCCCTGCCTGATGCACTGTTAGAATCAGAACTATTCGGGTACAAAAAAGGTGCATTCACCGGAGCCGTTCAGGATAAAAAGGGGCGTTTTGCGCTTGCAGACAGCGGTACATTATTTCTGGATGAAATAGGCGAAATTACTCCGGCGCTTCAGGTACGTCTTCTCAGGGTTTTACAGGACCAATGTTATGAACCGCTTGGAAGCACTAAAACCGAATGTTCTGACGCACGAATAATAACTGCCACTAATCAGAACCTGTTTGAATTAGTAAAACATGGTAAATTTCGTCAGGATTTGTTCTACAGAATAAATGTTGTAAGAATAGATTTACCCCCTTTACGAAAGAGAAAAGAGGATATTCCACTATTAATCAATCATTTTATAGAAAAATTCAATAAACTTCAAGTGAAGGATATTGAAGGTGTGAGCACAGAGGTACTCTCTATTCTTATGGCATATGACTGGCCCGGAAATATTCGTGAACTGGAAAACATAATAGAACGTGCCTTTGTTCTTTGTTCAGGGAGGTTGATTAATATCGCTAATTTACCCGAAGAAATTTCTGGATGCGGCGTATCAGTTGATTTATCAACTGATATGATGAGTGTTAAGCGTACAACAGAAAAACAGGCTATTCTTAATGCATTAAAACGTAATAGATTCAATCGTTTAGCCGCTGCGCGTGATTTAAATATTCATAAAACTACTCTATATAGAAAAATTAAACAGCTTAAAATTGACCTGCCGAAGAGAGATGGTCGATTTACCTAAGCTAATTCCCCAAGCAAACTCAGTCCGTAGAAAATTAGCTTAATTAAGTAATGTAATTGCAACTGTAGACCTGCTAAAAATACTATATAATATGCTTCAATATAAAGCAACAAAGATATAACTACCTAAAATCTTGATGTTTACCATCAATATTCCTTTTGTTTCTAATTATTGGTACGAATGTTGCTTTAATAAAAGCAAACAGAAATGAGTTAAATTAATAATTATAGGTTTATCAACCTGGAATGACTTGATAACCACTGTAATTACGATTCGGACATATGTCCGAATCGTAATAAAGAAATATGAGATAATGTTTTATCGCTTATATTTTCTCCATTATTTTGCAGTTGCTCAACTATTACTCCTATCTTTATTGTATTC
>CAZGAI010000012.1:0-18667 GCA_964523175.1 uncultured Victivallales bacterium
TTACAATAATAAATTATTGTTTTTTTACAAAAAACAATTTGTGTTAATTCGTGTAATTCGTGGACAGAAAAATTGCTAGCTCAGTTACTCTGCCATTTTTTATCTGTTTTTAGATATTTTTTTCAATTTAATTTTAAATGCTAACTTTCCGATTTTGCCTTCTGATTCTGAAAAGAAAGAAATATTATTTAAATCAAAATTCCAAATATAATTTTTGTTTGATAACTCAGTTACTATTTCTCCAATATTCTCCTTGGTTATACCCTCAAAAGCAATGCTTATATGGGGCATCCAGTTTTCCGGAGAATAGAGATCTGAAATGCCTTCTGCGGTTTTGGCTGTCTTTTTACATATGCTTTTATGAAGATCAATCAATTCTTCTGTTTTTACAATTGGGATATATATTATAGGTCGGTCAACTGAGAATATACCTATCCCGCAAGTTGAAATAGTAAAAGGTTCCGTCTTTTTAGCGATATTTTTCAATATTATTTTTAACTTTTCGATATCATAATCATCTGCCATCTGCCAGGAAAAATGAGGATATAGAGTTTCATTTTTTCTTTTTAAGCTAATTCCAAACTTTGTTTCTAATTTTCTCCAGATTTTTTCTACCGTTTGATAAAATGGTTCTGGAAGAAGGCTGACAATACCATACATAATTGATCCTTACTGCGTACTTTCAGCACGCAATGTTATACTACATAAATTACCCTTGGGTAAAAACCGCAAGGCTACAATAGCCAAAGGCTAAAATTTATCCACCGTAGCCCTGCCGATGCAAGGAAGAAGGAGGAGCCAATAGCTTTTGGGTTGCGGGTAAAGCCCTCCTTAAATAATTATTGGTGATAACCATTTTTTAATTTCTTTAACATCAACATTTTTTCTTTCAGCGTAATCAACAACCTGTTCATTCGTAATTTTACCAATAGTAAAGTATTTAGATTGCGGATTGAAAAAATATAATGCACAAACCGATGCTCCGGGGTTCATCATGTATGATTCAGTCAGTTCTACTCCTATTTCTTCTTTAACATTAAGTAGATTCCAGAGAGTTTCTTTTTCTGTATGATCCGGTTGACAAGGGTATCCCGGTCCAGGACGGATGCCCGGCGCTGTTTCAATATCTGATCCGGGTTTCCAGAATTCCTTATATACTTTATAGTTAAGAAGCTCAGCAAATGCCTCAGCAAGTCTGTCTGCCAAAGTTTTAACCATTATAGCGCTGTAGTCATCATTTTTATTCTGATAATACTTTACTACTTTATCGATATTTAGGCCGGCAGTAACTGCAAACATACCGATATAATCATTGATCTCTGTTCCTTTCGGTGCTATAAAGTCTGATATTGATAAATTAGCACTTTCCGGTGTAATAGGCTTCTGTTGTCTCAGCCCATGAAATACAGCTATATTTTCCATTCTGCTATCATCTTTATATATTTGGATGTCATCTCCAACAGTATTAGCCGGGAAGATTCCAAAAATTCCACTTGCCTTCAATCTTTTATTACTGATAATATCATCTAATAGAGATCTTGCGTCACTAAAAAGCTTATTTGCTGCTTCTCCTTTTACATTATCACTCAAAATTTCTGGATATTTACCTTTCAGCTCCCATGCTGAAAAAAACATTGTCCAGTTGATAAATTCAGCTATTTCTCCTAAAGGGTAATCAATAAATGTTTTTGTTCCAATAAATGCTGGTTTGTGTATTTCACAGTTATCCCAGTCTATTTTCTTTTTATTTAAACGAGCTTCTTTTAATGAAACTAAGTTCCTTTGTTCATTTTTTGCTTTGTGGGCTTCTCTAAGAGATTTAAAGTCATCCTTTACATTCTTAATATACTTCTCTGAATCCTTACCTAGAATTGAACTCAAAACACCCACTGATAGTGACGCATCTTTTACATGAATAACAGAACCGCTATACTCTGGCTCAATTTTAACTGCAGTATGAATTTCTGATGTTGTCGCACCTCCCACTAAAAGAGGTATTTTAAAACCTGCTATTTCCATCTCTTTTGCAATATTAACCATTTCATCAAGTGAAGGTGTAATTAGACCGCTTACACCGATGATATCAACTTTTTCTTTTTGTGCAGTTTCTAAAATCTGTTTACATGGAATCATTACGCCCAGATCAATAACTTCGTAATTATTACAGCCTAAAATAACATCTACAATATTTTTCCCAATATCATGTACGTCGCCTTTCACTGTAGCCATAAGTATTTTTCCGGCGTTTGATTTAGCTGTAGAAAGGCCTGATTTATCTTTTTCTATAAAAGGCTGAAGATATGCAACCGCCTTTTTCATAACACGTGCGCTTTTGATTACCTGTGGTAGAAACATCTTTCCTTCACCGAAAAGTCTCCCAACTTCGTTCATTCCATTCATCAAAGGAATTTCAATAACCTGAATTGGTCTATCATACTCTTTTCTTATCTCTTCGATATCTTCTTCTATAAAATCAGATATTCCTTTAACTAAGGAATGTATAATCCGTTCTTTAATTGGCAAAGATCTCCAACTCATATCAGCTGTTTTAGACTTACCTGATCCTTTTACGCCCTGTGCTGCAGCCAGTAAGCTTTCCGTAGCATCCGAATTCCTATTAAGTACTACATCTTCGATCAGTTTCAGCATCTCTTTCGGAATTTCTTCATAGATAGTGAGCTGCGCGGCATTAACAATACCCATATCCATTCCAGCTTTAACTGCATAGTACAAAAACACAGAATGAATCATTTCTCTGATTGCGTTATTTCCTCTGAAAGAAAAAGATAAATTACTTACACCACCGCTTATTAAAGTATTTGGACACTCTTTCTTGATTTCTTTTATAGCGTTTAAAAAATCAACAGCATAGTTGTTATGTTCCTCTATCCCTGTTGCTATTGCCAGGATGGCGGGGTCGAAAATAATGCTCTGGCCTGGAATACCAAGTTTACTTGTCAGTATGTTATATGATCTTACACAGATATCTATTTTTTTCTGATATGAATCAGCCTGTCCATTCTCATCAAAACACATTACAATTATTGCTGCGCCGTATTGCTGAGCTAGTTTTGCTTTTTCAATAAAGCTTTCCTCGCCCTCTTTAAGGCTGATTGAATTAATTATACCTCTGCCCTGAATACATTTAAGTCCAGCTTCAAGAACTTCCCATTTTGATGAATCAAGCATAATAGGGACTCTGGATATTTCCGGTTCGGATGCGACAAGATTCAGAAATAACTGCATCTCTTTAACTGAATCCAGCATTCCTTCATCCATATTAATATCAATAATCTGTGCACCGTTTTCTATCTGGACTCTGGCAATACTTAATGCTTCCTCATATTTTTTATCACGTATAAGGCGGGCAAACTTTTTGGAACCTGTTACATTTGCTCTTTCTCCAATATTGACAAAGATACTGTCAGGCCGTATTTCCAACGCTTCGAGTCCACTCAGGTAGCAGTATGGCGGGTGCGAAGAAATTTTTCTTGGGTTACAGTCTTTTACCGATTGCGCGATAGCTTTAATATGTTCAGGTCCGGTACCACAGCAGCCGCCAATTATGTTAACAAATCCATCATCGGCAAAGCCTTTTACTATTCTGGCCATGTTTTCAGGCGTCTGATCATATTCGCCAAATTCATTAGGGAGCCCTGCGTTAGGATGACAGCTTATGTAAAATGGAGCCTTTTTAGATAATTCTTTTATATACGGTCTCATTTCATCAGCACCCAAAGCGCAATTCAAACCTATACTGAGTAATGGAACATGTGATAACGAAATTAAAAAGGCCTCAACAGTCTGTCCGGAAAGAGTTCTACCACTGGCATCTGTAATAGTTGCAGAAACCATAATTGGTATAGTTTTATTAAGTTCTTTAAAAGCCTCTGCAACAGCAAATGCTGCAGCTTTACAGTTCAGTGTATCAAACACTGTTTCAATAAGTAAAAAATCAACTTCTCCTTTGATAAGAGCAATAGCCGTTTCTTTATAGGCCTTAACAAAATCATCAAAAAAAAGATCTCTATAGCCGGGGTTATTAACATCAGGCGACATTGATGCAGTTTTACCAGTAGGCCCCATGACACCGGCAACAAACCTGGGTTTATCAGGATTTTTAAGTGTTATCTCGTCAGCTGCTTTTCTGGCTATCTGGGCTGATGCAAAAGCAAACTCAGATGCTCTGTCTGCCAGATCGTAATCACTCATTGATATGGAAGTAGAATTAAACGAGTTAGTTTCAATGATATCCGCTCCGGCTTCAAGGTATTTTGTATGTATTTCATTAATAATATGAGGCTGGGTTATTGAAAGCAGATCATTGTTACCTTTAAGATCTATAAGATGGTCTTTAAATTGAGTTCCACGATAATCCTCTTCTTTTAAGTTGTATCCCTGAATCATAGTGCCCATGGCACCATCTAATATCAAAACTCTGTCCTTAAGAATCGATCTTATTTCTTTTTTGTCAGCCTTACTCATTTATGTTACCTTTATGTATCTTCTGATTATTAGTAAATCCTCAAATTTTTCAAATTATCTACCTGAGCTAGATAAGCTAGGTGTGAAATAATATTAATTAGATGCGCCGTACACATCTAGGATGTAATTTTTTCTAAATAGCCATTGATAATAAACGCCTTCAACAGAAATTTTCAATAAATATTTTATGTATTCTGAAGTCCTTTCCTAATTCAGGGTGAAAGGACATTACTAAAATGTTCTCATTAGATACTGCAATAGGACTATCTTTATATTTTGATAAAATATTTACACCGTTTCCTATTTTTTCTATTTTGGGAGCTCTAATAAAATAGGCATCAAAACTCTTGCTGCCTATCCCATTAAATTCAATGGGTGCAATAAATGAATCAATCTGACGTCCATAGGCATTTCTTGAAGTTTTTATATTTATTAGTTTAAGCGGTTTAACTTTTTCATCATTTACTTCACTGGAAAGCATTATCAGTCCTGCACAGGTTCCCATTATTGGATATTTTTTGGCAAAATTTATTATTGGTTCATAAAAATGGTAAAGAGACATTAATTTTGTCAATGTAGTAGATTCTCCACCGGGAATGATAAGGCCGTCACATCCTCTAAGCTGTTCCGGCATTCTAATTTCCACTACATTGGCACCTGCCTTTTTGAGGGCGGTTTTGTGTCTGTCAAAATCGCCCTGTAATGCTAGAACTCCTATATTTCGAGCCATTTACCAGCCTCTGTATTGCATTTGATCTTTTTCTTCAATATCTCTAATATCAATACCAGGCATTGCATCGCCTAATCCGGTAGAAATTTTTAGTAAAATATCAGGATCATTATAATGAGTTGCAGCCTGAACAACAGCATGTGCGAGAGCTTTTGGGTTTGAAGATTTAAAAATACCTGAACCTACAAATATGGTTTCAGCTCCCAGCTGCATCATCAAAGCGGCATCAGCAGGAGTTGCAATTCCGCCGGCAGAAAAATTTGGAACCGGCATTTTTCCGGTTTCTGCTATCTTTTCTATTAATTCAAATGGAGCCTGTAATTCTTTAACTTTTACCATCAGTTCATCCCTGCTTAAAGTTGTAAGCTGACGCATTTCTCTCATTACAGTTCTCATATGTCTTACAGCTTCTACAATATTTCCTGTGCCCGGTTCTCCTTTTGTACGAATCATCGCGGCACCTTCACCAATTCTTCTCAAGGCTTCACCAAGATTTCTACAACCGCACACAAAAGGAACTTTAAAATCATTTTTCCAGATATGATTCTCTTCATCTGCAGGAGTCAGTACTTCACTTTCATCAATAAAATCTATACCAAGAGCTTCCAGAATCTGAGCTTCAGCAAAATGTCCTATTCTGCATTTAGCCATTACTGGAATAGAGACAGCTTTCTGTATATCCTGGATAATTTTTGGATCTGTCATTCGTGCAACACCGCCATCTTTACGGATATCAGCCGGAATTCTTTCCAGTGCCATTACTGAAACAGCACCTGCATCTTCAGCTATTTTAGCCTGGTCAGCGTTTGTTACATCCATAATAACTCCGCCTTTAAGCATTTCTGCTAAACCGAGTTTAATCTCAAAACTTCCCATTTTCTCATTCATAGTTTTTTACTTCCTTAAATAATAGTTTTTTATAAAAGCTAAATTTTCTTACATAATTCCACCGAGGCCGCTTAATCCGGTATCTGCAGGAGGTTGTTTTAATAATTCTTTTACTGCATCTGCTAATAGTTTCACACCTTCCTGTATCTGATCTGTGTTTAAAGATCCATAACCGATATTAAATGCGTTAATATATCTATGATCCAGATCAAATTTAGGTCCCGGCATTATAGCGACACCTTTATTTACGGCCAGCAGAAACAGGGCGATACTCGAATATCCTTGGGGAAGTTCACACCACATATGAAATCCTCCATGCGGAACAGTCCATTTCACTCCGTCAGGCATAAAATGCTCCAATGCTTCAATCGTCGCATCTCTCCTAGCTCTATAATGTTTTCTGGCTCTATGCAGGTGATTATCATATTCACCAGTTTTTAAAAGGGATAATACTATTCCCTGCATAAGTGGAGGACAAGAAATATCAATTGCTCGTTTTAATGAAATTATAGACTGTATTCTTTCTCTACTACTTATCATCCAGCCCACTCTTAATCCACACATAAAGGCTTTTGAGAGAGAGCTTATCAGAACAGCATTTTCAGCACCTGCCATAGAAAACATGCTTTTGGGAGTATCTCCTTCAAATCTTAAATCCTTGAATATTTCATCTACCAGCAGGTAAGAGTTATTGCTCTGAACCCAGTCTGAAAGCGCAATGGCGCGTTCATGTGCAATATCTGTTCCCATGGGGTTGTGGAGTTCCGGGCCTAAATATATGACAGAAGATTTACCATCATTAAATTTGTTTAAATTTGAAATGACAGGGCCTTCAATATCTCTTGGTAGGGTTTCTACCCAGTGGCCTATTGCCCCAAAAGCATTGAAAATCCCTCTAAAACTCGGTGTTTCACAGATTACTCTTCTGTTGCAGTCAAGAGCTTCCTGGGAAATTATAGAAACTGCCTGCTGAGAACCGCTCGTAATAATGATCTGTTCCGGTGAAACTCTAATTCCCTGTTTTTTATATCTTTCTGCAATTACTTCTCTTAAGGCCAAAAGTCCCATTGGCGGGGCATAATTCTGATAAATGTTCTGCCCATATTTTTTAAAAGCATGGCTTGTCATTTTCTCTAGAATACCGGGTTCAGCAATTGAGGGGTCGGGTACACCGGAAAAAAGTTTTATCAGGCCAGGTTTGTTTAATAATGTATCCAGTGAATCAAGGCTTTGGGCAATCCCCATTCTTAACCGTCTTGCTGCATGAATAAAATCAGGGCTTGGCTGGCCCGGTAAAAAGGTTCGATTAGTTGTCGAATTAATAGTATTTTTATTCCCGGATTTAGGACTGCTGACAAATGTCCCGCGCCCTACATGTGCTGTAACCCAACCCTGTTCAGAAAGCTCTTCAAGTGCTTTATTTATTGTAGCCTGAGTTACTCCAAGCTCCTTTGCAAAACCAATAACGCTAGGTAGACGATCGCCATCTTTCAACTTTCCACTTTTTATTAACTTATAAAGGTGATCTCTTATTTGAATATATAGCGGCCGTTTATCATTTCTGTCTATTTTAAAATCCATGAATGAGTTTTCCTTTACTGCTTTTCAATGGTTTTCAGGTATAATTCAAGTTGATTATCGTATATTGATAGAGAATAGACCGTTGTAATTAATTTGTTTTCAGGATACAAGTAGTATCATTGCCTATATTTTTACTGTATTAATACCATATTAATACAGTAACAATATTTTGCAAATCATTTTTTTAATATTATTAAAAGAAAAACAATTCTTTCCTTTCAAAAATATCAGCTTCGGATCGCAGTTAATAAACCTTAACTGCATCAACTTATAACTGCCTGAATGTATAAAAATCCGGCTTCCGCTTAAACAAAATTAGATGACGATTAAGGTTTGAGATTAAATCTCCGGGTCCAAGCACACTTCCAGTATAAACATAATATCCTGCAGGAAACATGAAAGAACCAAGTTTTCCCACAGCAGTATAAAACGGCTGTGGGCATTTTAGTATCAGAGCATAAGAACTGGGTCTATTATTTTTGATATTTAAAATTGGTGAACACATAAAAGCAATAGCGTGGACAGTTAAATATTAGTAGGTAAGTCCTATGAAAAGGCGTAAGTAGGTTTGTTAATAAATTCTTCCTATATAATTTGTATGTATAAAAAAATCATTCCTGTCCGGTGCCACAGTTTTTTTGCAAAAACCTTTTAATCAAACTGAGCTTTTGCTAAGGGTAGGCAATGTGCTGAGAACAAAAAGGGCGGAAGACTCTTTAAAGAAAGTAGTGGATCAGCTTGCAGATAAGAATAAATTTCTTGAAAAGCTTTCAATAACAGATGCGCTTACCGGATTATTTAATCGCAGAGAGCTTGTAAAATTGCTGAAAGAAAATATATGATGTCCTTTACGTTTTATATTATGCTGAATTACTGGTACATAAAAATATGGTAGCTAACGTTTGAACAAAATTAAATTTAATCAAAAACTTTTCGAGGGGCATCTAATTACTCCCTATAATATTTTGTAAATTATCTGTTTTTAATTTCCATTTAAAATTTTATTTAATTGATTCAGCTGTGAGAAGTCCGGTATAACAATATCAGCTCCTGCGCGAATTAGACGTGTACGCTTTACATAATTTACTCCATAGCGCCTTATTTCATTACTCGCAATACCTATAGCTATTCCATTGCGTTTTTTAATTTCACGGATTTCTACCGGACCATCACCGATTGCAGCTACTTTTTCTGAATTTTCAGTGCCGATATCATGCAGAATTCTATCCATTACAATTCTTTTAGCTTCCTTGGAAACATTACCAACAGCTCCAAAAATTCGTCCTTCAAATAGATTGGCATAGCCGAGAGCTTTTGCTTCTGCTATAACATCATTTTCATCACTTCCACTGGCTAAATACAGAATAATTCCTTTTTTAGAAAGCTGTTTCAAGAACCGAATACATCCTTTTATTGTGAAATCTTCGATGTCAAGTTCTTTATTATTAAGCTTATCTATCCTGTATTTTACAAGCTTGAGCAGTTCTTTGTTGTAAATCGCCTTGTAGCCATGTTCGTCAAGAATTTCAGATTCAGGGACAAAACCGAATTCTTTTATTAATTGTATTAACCCCTGCATTTGAATTAATGTCTGTATTCCTGTTGTTTCATTGATAAATTTAATTGTTCTCTGAAGTACTCTATGATAAACTGTTTCATCAGCTTTATCATACATATTTCCCAATATTGCCTTGACCATCATGGGCTCCATAATTTTTTCCCAACCTTCACGAAGGGTAGAAATAGTACCGTCATGATCAAATATAAAATGTGAGAGATTTATGCGAGGTAATGGATTCCTTATAATTTCTATTTCAGTGTTTTTATAATATTCGGCATTTCTAATATCATCTGCTTTTTCTATATGATAAACATAATCCGGATTTAAACCGATTTTGCATATTTCTTCTGGTGATGCAGTACCGGTACAGTAAAGCTTTTGGACGGTTACTCCTGCTGTAAAATTTCCAAAAACGGTTGCAGTAAAAGGAGAATAGCCTGATGCTAGACAGGCGCTTATACCGGCTAGCATGCTATCTCCGGCACCCACAGTATCAATTTTTCCAATAATATTAAGACCGGGAATTTCTATTATTCCTTTATCATCTGCAACAAGGCAGCCTCTAGAACCCCGTGTAATAAAAAGAGGTTTCTTCCAGTTATCGTATAGCTGTTGAATATTATTCCTTGTTTGAGATAGGGGAATAAAGTCACCAGGTTGGTAGGAAGTCATCCCGCATAAAGTTGCTGCTTCATAAGCATTGATTTTATGTATTACATTGTTATACACATCCGCCATATGACGACTATCTACAATGAAGGCTGTTGTCGGATTTAGATCAATTAACTTTTGGAGTCCATTCCTGAAATAAGGTAAACTATGTATTCCGCTTATTACCTGCTGATTGATAATAATCGTATCAAGGGAAGGTATATGTCTGGATATAATATCTAATAAGTTTTGTGCAGTCTTTATTGAAAGTGAATTAAAATTACCGAAATCAATGCGGTTCTCCTCCAAGTCTTTATTAATAGGCTTTATGTAAGCATGTGTAGCCCAGTCGGATTTCTGAGTGATTAAGCCGCAACTATTGATATTTTTATGCAGCAGTAATGTTCGCATATGCTGTCCAAACGGACCGTCATCGACTACTCCGAAAGAATGGATGTTTCTCACTCCTATTGAAAGTAAGTTGTTTGCGACGTTTCCTGCACCGCCAAGAGAGTATTGTTGAAATTCAACAGGACGGGTTTGAAGCATTGTTTCGACAGAAGTTTCGCTTTTACTTTCATTAACATGCCAATAAACATCAAGGCAGAAGTCACCAATTATACCTATTTTTACATCTTTTACTTTTCCTAATATTTCATTTAAATTGATTGAGTTCATTTTATTCCTTGAACCATAATCCATCCCTTAGAAGGAATAGTATTTACTTTGATATCTTTAAAACCGGCATTTTTAAATAATTCTATGTGCTCATTTTTATCATGGATGTTCGTTGTATCTGAAGCGATCATAGCATTGAGGTGCTCGTCAGAGACAGCATCTTCCTGGTAATAAGCTTCGTTAATTATAGCAAAAGAGCCATCATTCTTAATGGTTCTGTATACTTCTTTAAAATCTTCAGTTAAATTAGGCCAGAAATAAATAGTCTCTGTATCTATTACTAAATCAAATATATTGTCTTCAAACGGTAATTTCTCAACTGATCCTTTTTGTATAATTACCTTTTCTGACTCAATTGAACTTTTGTTGAGAATGCCTGCCTCTTTTACCATTGTATCAGAATAATCAATACCTGTTATTTTACTGTCTGGAGCTGTTTTTAATATTAAATTAATTCCTAAACCGGCCCCGCATCCTATATCTAATATTTTTAAATTTTTCCTTTTTTTGTGATTAAACAGGAAGTCTAAACCCCATTCTAATAATGGTTTGTGGTGTTCATTCATCCTTTTTCCAAATTCTACCCCAATATCACCTGTAGGTTTAGAACATTGAGTCAAAGTTTCCTCTATTGTAAGCCTAGAAATATCCATAATTAAAAATCCCCTTATTGTTATTTTTTACTATCAATATTTAATTTATCTTTATTGTCCTTATTAAAATCGTAAAAATACTTATTTGCAAATTTGTAATGTTTAACACTATAGTTTCCCTGTTTTAACGCTTTCAAATTTTTTAAAAAGGATAACATTGAAGTAAAAAGATACCAATCTCCAAACTTATCCAGTTTACGCATTGAAGTGCCAATATAGACCTTATGCAATGTTATAAATCGGCGTTTGTGTAGTTTTCCGTAAGACTTTAAACGCTGGGCAAAGTCAAGATCTTCTCCTATTAGTAAATCTTCATTAAACCCACCTATTTTTTCAAAATCTTTTCGATAGCACCAATACAATCCACCGGCAATTCCCAATAATTTTATTATTGAATAAACAAACAGGCAGGTTACAATGATGCCAATTGAATACCTTTCCGGTTTTATAGGGACTCCTCCTCCAATATATCTCTTTGATTTTAGTGCTTTATCAATTTCTATCAGCATATTTTCTGACATCCAGCTATCTGAATCTATTGTTATCAATATATCTCCAGTGGCATGTTTCGCTCCTGCATTACGAATTTTAGAAAGATTTTTGCTATCCTCTTTAATAACAATAGCTCCATAATCTAAAGCAATAGTTTCTGTCTTGTCGGTACATCTGTTAAGTACAACAATAATTTCTACTTTTTCCTTGAATGGTTTAGACGCGTGTTTTATGGACTTAAGGCAGGTACCTATATATTTTTCTTCATTATATGCGGGGATTATAATTGAAAATTTCATATGTTATAATATTTTTGAGTTATGTCTTGCGAATTTACGGCACAATATTTTTATTATATACTATAAATTTCTTTCTTTGAATAACAAAGAATTATATATCTAAAAATATTAGTGAATATTTTAATATCCAAGTTAAAATTATCACAATAAATGAGTTTATAAACAGCTCTGATAAAATTTTTATAAAAATTTCCTTATGTCTTAGAAAAATAAGAAATCTTCTTTATATTCATATACTGTGACAATTAATTTGAACTGACCAGACTGGCAAAAATATTAATTATTTTTGTCTATGTAAACTTCCAACATAGAAATTAAGGAGAAATTAAGATGCCTTTTGAAAGAGGAACCTTCCCCCTTGTAATGTTTAAACTAACAGGAGATATTCCTGATAATGCTGCTGAATTGTTTAGTAAATTTAAAGCTGGCAGACTTGAGGATGTTAAAGACGAAGTCCAGGTTGGCTGGACCGGGTGCAATCACCTACTTGAGACAAATATGGATGAAGAAAATATTCAGCTGGGTGGTTTTATGTTTGTAAATATAAGGATTGCTAAAAAGAAAGTTCCATCATCACAGATGAAAGCGGATATAAAAATAGAAGAACTTGCTCATATCAGGGCAAGTGGATATCCTGAAATATCTAGAAAAAAGAAAAGGGAAATACGTGAAGATGTTATGGAGCGCCTTATGGGTGAGGCTACACCGCAGTTTAATGGTGTACAGGTTGTTATTGATCAAAATGATAATACAATTTATCTGGGAGCTTCATCTGTTGCGATTTCGGATACGTTCACTGCTTTGTTTAATGATACTTTTAGCATAGCGCCGATTCAGATGGTGCCTGAGGAATTGATGGCTGAAGAAAAAATACTTTCTTCTTCATATGTTGGACTTAATTTACCTAACAGTGAAGATGACGAATTTACACCAGGAAGAGACTTCTTAACATGGCTTTGGCATTATTCTGAAGAAGAAGGCGGAGAAATTGATGTTAAAAACTATGGAAGATTTGCTGTTATGCCTGAAGGTCCTTTGACCTTTGCATCTGAAGGGCAGGGGGCTTTTGAATCAGTCGTGAGAAAAGGTAATCCTCTTAACAGTGCTGAAGCAAAAACAGCCCTCTCTACAGGGAAAAAACTAAAGAAGGCAAGCCTTATATTTGCAAGAGCAGACGAACTATGGAGTTGTTCTTTTGATGCTGATGGTTTTTCTTTTTCTGGAATGAAACTTCCGGAAGGAGAAGAAATGGATCATGCAAGCAGATTTGCAGAAAGAGTAAATAACCTCCATATATTCAAGGAAGTTTTTAAAGCTTATTTTAAAAAATTTATGGATGAAGTAAACGGTAATAATCAATCTCTTAATGAAAATATTGCTAAATGGATTGAAACTCGAAAAAGCTTATAATAATACTTTAAGAATATATTAAAAACAGTTATATAGCGGCAATATAACCAGTATATAACTGTTTTTAACTTTTATTATAAAAATAAATGTTAAGAGAGCTCTAAACTCCTTGCTGCAATATATTAAGTTGAGCTTCTAACCATGTTTTGACATCGTTAAATACCTGCTCATGTTCTGGTTCATTGAATAGTTCATGATAAAAACCATCATAGACTTTAAGTGTTTTATCTCAAAACCTACCAAGTCATAGAGTAGTTGGGCACCACTTGGATTAACTAGTTTGTCATCACTTCCCTGCATAATCATTATAAGCAGATTTATGTCTGCAGCATGTTCTATTACATTTTGCATGGTCTTGAGTATTTCTGCTCCAAGCCGTGCTGTAATTTTTCCCTATATACCAAAGGATCATTGTTATATGCATCAGCACTGCAGGATCTCGACTAATACCTTCCTATTTCAATGGGGCAAAGTGATTGACAACCTTGATATATCGTCCACTATGCTCTGCCAATCCATGGACAACTAAAAGTATGGCTTTGGGCTTATCTTCAGGATACCAATATTGGTATCCCGAAAACCTTTAAAATATTCTTCTAAATGTAAATTAATAAAACTCTATTAAGGCTTGAAATAAATATATTTTGCCTTAAAATTTTTATTATTGGGATGATACCACATATAATTACTGACCGCTTTTCTAAGTCGATAACAAACCAATAAGGACAAATATTAAATGAATACTGAAGAAAAGAAAATACACCCTTTAAAGTGGATTCCGTCTGTTTATCTTATGATGGGTATTCCATTCGGGTTTGTTGTTTTATTTAGTGTTATTATGTATAAGGAACTTGGAATAAGCAATGCTCAAATAGCTTTTTATACAGGGTTATTAACTCTTCCATGGACATTCAAACCGGTATGGGCTGCTTTTGTTGAGATGTTTAAAACCAAGAGGTGGTGGTTATGTACAGCAGAATTCTTAATAGCATGTAGTTTTTTTGCGATTGCATTTTCACTGTTTACTAATCACTATTTTATAATGTCTCTGGGCTTTTTCTATCTTTGTGCATTATTTGCCTCTACTCAAGATATAGCCGGGGACGGTTTTTATATCATTAAATTATCATTTGAAAAGCAGGCATTATATATTGGATTTTGCGGAGTATGTTATAATATTGGAAAAATAATTTCTTCAGGTCTTCTAGTCATTATAGCGGGATATCTGATGTCCTACACAGAAAATATTATGCTGTCATGGGGAATTGCAGTTGGTTTAGGAGGTATAATAATATTTATCGGTTTTATATATAACTTTATATTCCTTCCGAAAAATGAACCTAAGGCATTAGAGAACCCTCAGACAGTTAAAGAGGTAGGAAAGGATTTTATTAGGGTTTATATAGAATTTTTCAAGATTAAAGGACTTTGGATTGGACTTATTTTTATATTTCTATTTGAGATATATGATTAGAAACAGCGAGTTTAAAACTGCCCATTATGCATTTTTAAATGGTTATATAATGTTTTGTATAACAGTACCGAGCATGATAAGTGGTGCTTATGCTTCCTGCAATTTTTGTAATAAGAAAACTCAATATTGATCCTGAATTCGGGAAAAGAAAAAATTAAAAAATAACCCAGAACCGAGCCAAGTCAACGCTCTATTGAGCTGCGTCTGGCAGGCTGGAACGTTGAACTTAGTACAAGAGAATATGAAATTTATATGTCAAGTTTGCCATCACGCTTTTAGTATGATAAAAAATATTCGGCATAAGGCAGGATGGTCTAGATTCTGGAATTGAACAAATAATAGTTATTCAACGGTTTTAGTCTTTGCTTCTACACTTTTATAGATATGATCTGCTATTTTAGATAGTTTTTCTTTAGTATATATTTGTTTGCCCAACGCATATTCAGCAATAGATCTGTTCTGTACATAAAAGAGACATTGAGATAAAAGTGAAAAAACTTCGAAAAGGATTTCTTCTTTTTTTCTTACTGGAAATATATATTCAAAATACATCTGTAGTTCTACTATGAAAGGTTTGAAGTAGTAGTCACAAAGCCAAGGAAAAATTTCCGAAGGGTTTGTCATTTCTCTTGCAATCAATACAGTTCTCCAACGGTAAATCGGTAAGGAACTGGTCATGCTAAGTAGAAAATCTAAAATCCATTTTCTGATATTTGTTTCCCAATCTTTAAAAGATTCAATCTTTATATCTGCAGTAGGATTTTTTTCAGCCTTAGTATCAAACAGGTACTGAAAAACTTGACGGTATAGTTCCTGTTTCGTGTTGAAATGATAATTAGCAGCAGCAGTATTCATCTTTACTTTACGGCAAATATCACGTGTAGTAGTTGCTTGATAGCCTTTTTCAGCAAACTCTTCCGCAGCTGCTAATATTATTTTTTGCTTTGTGTCCATTTATTTATTTTATTATTGTTGTCAGGTTAAACTTGTTTAACTTTTAATTTATATTAATTTTTGAAAAATAACAGTAGAAATATAGATTATATACTGTTGTCGGTAAAAAATATCTTTTATAGATAGTTCTCGTATACCTTTCTAAAATGGAACCCATAAATTGCATAAGCAATTGCCGTATGTAAGCGTAGAGGACGCTTAAACAGTGTCCAGGAAAGAAGTTTCCAGTAATGAGTTCTTTCTTTGTCTTTGATTCCCAGTACCCATATAGAGTTAAAAATAGCCCCAATATAACCGAAATGATAGCGGAAATGGCCGAAATGAAGTCGGTATGTCCGCTTTATCTGAGGTCTATCTTTTCTTATATATTCTTTTACCCGCTCATAATACGGCTTTGCTGAATATGTCCCCTTGATAATGCGTCTATATCCGTTGACAAGTTTTTCCATTCCCATTTTGGGGATGATGTTTGTTGAGGAATCTATATTGGTTCCGGAAATTTCTTTTAATAATCGACCTTCCATTTCAATGCGTTTGTAAAGTTTTGTACCCCGTGGAGCATTTAATATACCAACCATAGCAGTGATAATTCTACTTTTTTGTATGAATTCAATCTGTTTTTCAAAGATTGATGATGAATCATTATCAAAGCCTACTATGAAACCTGCATGTACTTCTAAACCAAATTTTTGAATTTTGTTAACACAGGCAACTAAGTCTCGATTTCGATTCTGTGGCTTGTTACATTCTGCCAGACTTTCCTCATTCGGTGTCTCAATACCTACAAAAACTCCGTCAAATCCTGCATTAACCATCATGTTCATTAGTATTTCATCATCAGAAATATCCACAGAAGCCTCTGTTGAAAAATTAAATGGATATTTCTTATCCTTCATCCAATCAATTAGAGCAGGCAGAATATTTGATTTTAATTTCTTTTTATTTCCTATAAAATTATCATCAACAAAAAAAACATTACCTCGCCAGCCGCTTGAATATAAGCTATTCAGTTCGGATAATAACTGATTTTTACTTTTTGTTCGCGACACATGGCCATAAAGAGATGTAATATCGCAGAACTCACAATTGAATGGACATCCTCTTGAATATTGAACGTTCATTGACACATACTTTTTCATATTCAAAAGATTCCATAATGGTATTGGTGTTTTTTCAATACTTGGAAATTCATTAGATGTATAAATATGCTTAGCTTTACCCTTTTCTAAATCTGCTAAGAATAATGGAAGTGTAACCTCTGCCTCATTAAGGACAAGGTGGTTTACATCTACGAAAAGTTCGGGTTCCACTGTAAAAAGAGGGCCGCCAGCAATAATTTTTTTACCCATTTTTTTACAGCGATCAATGGTTGCTGTTACTGATTTTTTCTGTATTTCCATTGCTCCTATTAGTACATAGTCAGCCCATTCAATATCTTTATCTGTTAATGCTTCAAGATTCATATCAACAAGTTTTTTCTCCCATTTCTTTGGAAGCATTGCTGCTACTGTCAGCAATCCAAGTGGTGGGTGAAGAGCTTCTTTAAATATAAATTTTAATGCGTGCTTAAAACTCCAAAACGTATTTGGACATTTCGGGTAAACTAGAAGAGTATTCATAAAATTGTTCCTTGTTTTCTTATTATGTTATTATTTATTTTTATCTTATACATGCAGTTGGTTTTCTGGGCATTGGATAATCCATGCACCGATTGCAGTATGAGCATTTCCTTATTTCATTGAAGCGGCCTTCTTTCGATTTTATCGGCCATTCAGGATCACATAGAATAGCTCTGCATATTTCGACTATATCTGCATCAAAATCCTGGAGCTTAGATTCAGCAAGTTGGGCTCTTGGTGTCTTGGCTGTAGTTACAATTGGTATCTTATATTCAAATACAGTTTTATTTATTGATTTAGATAAATACTCATTTTTTTCTGCATGGAGTTGTCTCTCAGCCGATAAACTTATATAGGCAACTTTTTCTTTAGCTAATTCCTGTGTTATTCCTGTTGTTTGTTTAAACGTATCTCCTCTGACAGTAAATTCATTCTCGTCTATTCTTATACCAATTGGATAATTTTTACCGCAAACATCATGCATGCCGGTTAAAATTCTTTTTACTAAATGCATTCTTTTAGATAAGTTTCTGCATGTTCCGTGAAGTTCTATTCCATCAGCTTCAGTTTTTTTTGCACGAACAGCCGCAGACATAAAATTTTGATAAAAAACTTCTTCCATATTTTCTGGAACTTCATCAACATGGCATAAACCGGGCAGTGCATCTTCTAACTGTACGAATACCTTTATATTTGATTCCTTATGCATTTCCTCAATCATCTCTTTGTAATCCTCTATATGTTTGTTATCATGCAAACCTATAAGCAATGGTAATGTGTGATTAATAAATGTCATTTCAATCACTACTATACCTGTTCCTCCTTTGGCTAGGTTTACATAAAAATCTTTACAATCTTTAGGGGTAAAATTATAATTGTCTTTTCGGCGATTAAGTATTGGTGGAAACATTATACGGTTTTGGACTTCAATTTTTCCTACATTTATTTTTTCAAATAATTTCATATATAAGTTTTCCTTTTTATTAACCTTTTTCTTAAAAGACTCATAAGATAGCATAGTCAAGCTGATGATTCAAGCACATGCTTGAATTATAATAAAAAAATACTTCCTGTCAGGCAACAATAACATTTGAGATCAATATGATTATAAGATATAATATTATAAAGGAGAATTCTAAATGTCAGCAACAAGATGATTATCCCAGTATCTTAGCATTACAAATTACCAACA
>CAZGAI010000013.1:0-18459 GCA_964523175.1 uncultured Victivallales bacterium
CAGGAGGTAATAATGTTCCTTAAAAAATCTAGGATTGGCAAGGGTTACAGGAACTTACTTAGATATAGACAAATTGTAGCAATCCTGTTAAAGCATGGTTTTCATGACTTTGTTGAACACAGTAATTTAATAAAAACCTTCAGTCTCAAAGGCAAATTTTTCAGTACGCAAAAACCCCAGCCGGAGCTAAGTAAAACAGTACTTTCTCATTGGCAGAGATTAAGAATGGTACTCGAAGAACTCGGACCTACATATATTAAGCTTGGCCAGTTTTTAAGTAACCGTCCAGACATAGTCCCCAGTGAACTATGCAACGAGTTAGAACAACTTCTAGATAATGTACCTCCCTTCTCAGGTAATATGGCCGTAATGATACTGGAAAAAGAACTTAATGGATCAGTTGACAATATTTTTAAAAATTTTACACATGAACCTTTTTCAGCAGCTTCAATATCACAGGTGCATGAAGCAAGATTAAAAAATGGAAAAAAAGTAGCAGTAAAAATACAACGTCCCGCTATAAAAAAGACCATTGAATCTGATATTGAAATAATGTATCATATAGCTAAATTAATGAAAAAACATGTAGAAGGTGCAGAGGTCATTGACCCAATAGAAATAGTTGATGAATTCAAAGATGGTATACTGCATGAACTTGATTTTGAAAATGAAGCTGTTAATATTGATAAATTTCATGCACAGTTTAAAGACAATGACAATATCATAATACCTCATGTTTACAAGAAATACTCATCTTCAAAAGTTATCTGTATGGAATATATGGAGGGTACAAAACTTTCAGACCTGGACTTAGCAGACAAAAAACTGGATATTGACACCATTACAACACGTATCGCTGACCTTGTATTAATGCAGATATTTGAAAAAGGCTATTTTCACGCAGACCCTCATGCTGCAAATTTATTGGTTTGTGAAGACAATAAAATATGCTTTATTGATTTTGGTCTGATGGGCCTGCTGCCACCCAAGCATAAATTATATATGTGCGAAATGATATTCGGATTGGTCGAACATAACCCTGAAAGAATAACAAGAGCTTTAATAAAAATTTCATACAACAAGGAACTGGAAAACAGAAATTTACTTGAAAACGAAATATTTAAAATTATCGAGCAATATGCCTACCTTCCTCTTGAAGACATTAACGTAGGCCACTTTTTAAGAGATCTGCTGCATAATATAGTTTCAAATAAATTAAAGATACCTGCAGATATGTATCTGCTCCTGAAGGCTATGATTTCACTGGAAGGTACGGTAAGAAAAATTAAACCTAAATTTGACATGCTTTCTCATTTTGAACCTTTTGTAAGAAAACTTATTTATGAAACGTCAAGTCCGACAGCACTATTCAAAGGTATATATAAAACAGGTGTAGATTACGCCAGGCTTCTCTGTGAATTGCCAGCCGAAATGAGAGAATTTTTTGACCAGATAAAAAATAAAACAATGAAAATACAGTTTGAACATAAAGGCCTGGATCCATTGCTGGATAAAGGAGATCAAATAGTCAATCGTCTGGCATTTTCAATCATTACTGCATCAATGATGATAGCATCTGCTCTAATTATTAACGCCGGTATACGCCCAAGAGTGGCAGGCATTTCTCTCATTGGACTGATCACCTTTAGTTTTTCAGTATTTATGGGCTGCCTACTCCTGATCTATATAATAAAACACGGTAAGATGTAGAGAGGATTTTAAAATCCATATCTACTTGATATATGATAACAATATGATAAATTAAATATTTAATTTTTATTGCTTTAAAGGAGATTGATATGAGTACAGCTAAGCCGATTATACTTGTAATTGATGATAACCGCACAATTAGAAGTGTTATAATTCAAACTATCAGCTTTCTTGTTCCAAATTCAACTTGTGTACAGGCTGAAAATGGAAAAGCTGCACTAGAAAAACTTGCTCAAATTAGAAGTGAGCACTCAAGAGATCCTGAGTTGATTGTATGTGACCTGGAAATGCCCATTATGGATGGTTGGGATTTTATAAAAGCAATGAAAAAAGAATGCAAAGCAAACAAACAGGAAGTCGGCATTCCAATAATAGTCCTCTCAGCATCAACAGGCGAAGAAGGAGTATTCCTGTTTAAAAAGACAGTACATGACAATAAAACCGGCTATTTACCCCTTGTTACAATAGCCAAAGATGGCTGCGTTAATCCCAAAAAGTATGAAACAGACCAGAAAAAAGGTCTTACCGGATGGGTTAAGTATTTCTTATCAGATCATAAATGGGAATAACTCCTAAAAGAAAAATACAAAGAACAAAAAACCAAATTTCAAATAAATTTTAATATCGAAACTTCAAGGTTTCAAATAGATAAAACTGTTTATTAAAAAAAATATTCTTTGATTTCGGTTTTGTTATTTATCTCCGATTGGCAGTTTTATGTAGAAAGAAGCGCCGGGCTTTGAATCAGGTCTGCCTTCCACCCCTATTATTCCTTTCATTGCTTCAGCCGCCATACGGCAGAAAGCAAGTCCAAGGCCAACGCCGGATTGCTTTTTTACTTCTTTGGAACTGATCTGATAGAACTTGTTGAAGATTTTATCCCTGAATTCCTCTGGGATCCCGGGACCTTCATCATTTACTCTATACACTGCATTATCGTCAATTTTTTCCAAACTCAGCTCAACAGCAGATCCTTCTGAAGTAAACTTAAGAGAATTAGACAAAAGATTTTTTAATATCCTTTTCGTGAGTTCTTTATCAGCTGCAATTTTTAGATTATCATCTATTATTTTTAAGTCTAAGTTTACTCCTGCAACTTCATATATAACTTCTGTATCATCAGCAACCTCTTTAGCCAAATCCGATGCACTGAATATGGTTGAAGATATAGACATAGTCTCACTTTCCATCTTGGATATATCAAGAATAGCACTTATTAGATTAGCCATTTCTTCTGCAGCTCCCTGAATCTGTCGATGGGTCTGAACAATGTTTTCAGGTAAGGTGTCACCGACCATCTGCAAAAGCCCAACTACTCCCTGGATCGCCATTAACGGATTACGCAAGTCATGAACAATCATATGTGAAAGTGCATCCCTGGCCTTTTCAGATTCATTTAAGTCATCAATTGTTTTTTTCAGCTTAAGATGGTTTTGCACTCTTGCTTTAACAAGATCAGGATTGAATGGTTTTGTAATAAAATCAATAGCGCCCAGTTCAAGCCCTTTTGCTTCATCTTTTTCTTCTGACATAGCTGTAAGAAAAACAACAGGAATATGTTCAGTCTTTTTATCTTCCTTTAATTTTCTGCAAACTTCGTATCCATCCATTTCAGGCATCATTATGTCAAGAAGAATTAGATCCGGGAATGGCACCATATTAGCTATTTTAAGCGCAATCTTACCATTCGGGGCTGCTTTAAGGTTATAGTCTGCACCTAATAAGCCTTTCAAAACATTCAGGTTTTCAGGTGAGTCATCCACTATCAATATTGTAACTTTATTCATTATATAGAACCTTTAATTAGATCATTTCCAAAAAGGGGTAAACCAAAACTTCAATTCGTGGTTAAAAAAGCTTTTCATAGAGTCTTTAATTAATCCGAAAACTGTTTTTTTACTTTTAGTATTTCTGGTAATACTTTAATAAAAGCATTGGCTATACGAGGATCAAAATGCTCTCCGCTTTCTTTTTTTATCAATGCGACAGCATCTTCAACAGCCCAGGCTTTTTTGTAGGGTCTTACACTGGTTAAAGCATCAAAAACATCTGCTACGGCAGCAATACGGCTAACTAACGGGATATCTTCTCCTTTAAGGTGATTAGGGTAACCACGCCCATTCCATTTTTCCTGATGTGATATCGCTACTTCTTTTGCCATTTTTAAAATTTCAGATGAATGATCTCCTATGATGTTTGATCCATACTCACAATGTTTTTTCATAATATCAAATTCTTCATCGGTGAGCTTTCCAGGTTTTAAAAGAATATGGTCAGGGATTCCAATTTTCCCAATATCATGCATAGGTGTTGCATTTAGAATTAATTCAGCCTGCGCATCATCTAAACCGATTTCGAGAGCAATCAGTTGAGAGTATTTGCTCATACGTATTACATGCATACCTGTTTCATTATCTCTATATTCAGCAGCTCGACCTAAACGGCGGATAATCTCGAGTCGTGTTTCATCCAGCTCCTGAGTCCGTACTTTCACCATAGTTTCCAGTGTTCTTTTCTGGTCATATAAAGATAGATGAGTTTTAACCCGTGCCAATACGATAGGCGGGCTTACAGGTTTTGTAATATAATCAACTGCACCAACTTCAAATCCACGTGTTTCATCTACAGTTTGGTCTTTAGCAGTAACAAAAATGACCGGTATTTTCTGTGTTTCAATATTAGATTTAAGTTTTGTGCAAACCTCGTATCCATCCATACCAGGCATCATTATATCAAGGAGGATTAGATCAGGTTTTAATTTTTGGGCTATCTTCAGGGCCATCATTCCATTAATAGCTACTTTTACATTATACAGATCACTTAAAATACCATTTAGTACATCTATATTTTCAGTAGCATCATCAACAACTAAAACAGTTTGTTTATCCATAATTTATACTTTCCTAAAACTCATTTACTATCACCAGTCGTCATTCTAACGAACTATGCCTTAGCACAGCCGAATTAAACTTAATTATCACCACTAAGGTCACGAAGAGCACGAAGATTTTTTGTCCACGAATTACTCTAATTTCCACGAATTTTAATAAACTCTTTTTTGAATTTTAATAAATTCAAAAAAATAATTAGTGCAATTCGTGGACAGTATAGTTTTGATTGCTGCTCTGTGCTCTTCGTGGTTAATTATAATATTTTTTTTGCTAATTTCTCTAATACTTCCAGCGCATTTTCAAAGTCATAGGCATTAATGTGTTTTTCCAATTCCATTATTTGAATTTCATAGCCGTGACCGGTTAATGAAGCTTTTAGTTTATCAAAATTTTCAGAGGAGTCCGTACTGTACTCTTCCAGTCTTGATTTTAATTCAGCTACAATCTGTTTTACTTTTTCAATATCTAAATCAGATATTTCAGTCTTTTCGCCTACTGCCTGTTTTTCCCGGAATTTATCGATATCTTCTATCAAAGGAATGAGAAGTTCATTCACTTTATCAAGTAGCTTGTTGATCGCTCTTAGGTCAGTAATACCTCCATGCAGCAAACCTTCCAAATCCTTTGTTATCTTGAAAACTTCAGTCGCTCCAATATTACCTGCTACCCCTTTTAAAGTATGAGCAGTACGAACAGCGAGTTCCTGATCCTTGTTTTCTACTGCCTTTAAAACATTGCCTGCAAATTCACGGTTATTTTCAGCAAACTGCAGTAATATTTTTTTATACAGTTTTTTATTTCCTGCAACACGCTTTAGACCATTTTTAATATTGATTCCTGATACTTTTGGTAGTTCTATCTCGGTTGATGTATCATTTTTTAAAACATTAGATGTTTGATCTTTATTCTTTTGAATCCCTTTAATTTCTTCAGGTTTAATCCATTTGGCCAGAGTTCTATAAAGTTCATCTACATTTATAGGCTTTGTAACATATCCATTCATGCCGGCTTTATGGACTTTTTCCTCTACTCCACTCATAGCATCTGCTGTCATAGCAATTATAGGTAGTGAATCAAAATCCTTATTCTTTCTAATAGTTTCAGTTGCAGTATATCCATCCATTACAGGCATCTGCAGATCCATTAATACAAGATTATATTTCCCTCTATTGTTACTGATCATATCAACAGCAATCTTACCATTGTCAGCTACTTCAACCACTAATCCTTCGCTTTCCAAAAGTTCTACTGCTACCTGTTGGTTTATCTCGTTATCTTCCACCAGAAGTAAACTGGCTCCCCTAATGGATTTCAACGCATCTGCTTTATCCTTCTTTTTACCGGTACTGATTTCAGAGGTTATTGTCACTCCAAAAGCATCTGCAACAGCACTCAAAATCATTGACTCCTTTACAGGTTTATTCAGAAATCCATCAATACCTAACTCTTCTGCCTGTGTAAAAACCTTATCCCCTTCATAGGCGGTAATCAGTATTAATTTAGGTTTTGGTTTGATATTAGGATCACTCTTTATTTCTCTGAATACAGACAAACCATCCTTTCCGGGCATTTTCCAGTCCATGATGACAACAGAGATAGAGCAATCATTTCTTAAAATTCTTAACGCATCTTCTCCATTCTCTGCAGTTTGAACATTAAAGGTTAAACTCTTACAGTAACTACTGAGCATTGCTAGAAGTGTTTTACTGTCATCTACTACTAAAATATTTAAATTTTTAATTATCTCAGGAATTACTCCTGTTCGCTCTTTTTTCCTTCTCTCTGAAACCTTAAAGTTGGCAGTAAAGTAGAAAGTGCTTCCCTTCCCGACTACGCTGTCAACTCCGATATTACCGTGCATAAGTTCCACTAATTTCTTACTGATTGACAAACCAAGTCCGGTGCCGCCATATTTACGGGTAGTTGAAGTATCTGCCTGCTGAAAAGATTGGAACAGTTTATTTTTCTGTTCTTCAGAAAGTCCAATTCCTGTATCACTGACAGAGAATTTCAAGGTTGCAGATTTTTTGTTCAGCTTAACCTTTTCTACTGAAACTACAACTTCACCTTTGTCGGTAAACTTGATTGCATTTGTAGAAAGATTGATTAGAATCTGTCCCAACCGAAGAGGATCGCCAAGTAAATAGTCAGGTACATCTTTGTCTTTGGCTATAATAAGCTCTATTTCCTTCCCCTGTACCTTAACAATCATCATATTTGAAAGATTATCCAAAACATCGTTCAAATTGAAACCAATCTCTTCAATATCCAGTTTACCGGCTTCGATCTTAGAGAAGTCCAGTATGTCATTGATAATGCCAAGCAGGTTTTTAGCAGAATACTCTATCTTCCTGGCATATTCATCCTGTTTATGATTGAGATCAGTTTTGCGCTGCAGATAATTTAATCCAAGAATTGCATTCATCGGCGTGCGGATTTCATGACTCATGTTAGCAAGGAAATCACCTTTTGCTTTGGTGGCTGATTCGGCAATTTCTTTGGCTTTTTCCAATTCTTTTTCAGCGCATTTCTTTTCAGTAACATCCAGCTTAACAGCAACAAAACTTAGTATGTCACCGGATTCACCGACGATTGGTGAAATAGATGCGCTCTCCCAGTATGTTTCTCCATTCTTCTTCTTATTCTCAAAGTCACCTCGCCAAATGTTTCCACTCTTTATCGTGTCCCAAAGTTCTTTATAAAAATCAGCTTTCATTCCCCCGGACTGGAGTATTTTTGGATTCTGACCTATTACTTCATCGAATGAATAACCGGTAACTTTTGTGAAATTTGGATTTACATATTGAATGTTTCCATCAATATCTGTAATGACTACTGAGACAGGACTGAATTCAACTGCCCTGGAAAGCTTATGCAGTTCCTCTTCAGCTTTTTTCTGTTCTGATATATCAGTGATGATATCACCGACAAAAAGCGGTTTATCATCTTTATCTGTTACTAAAAAGAAATTTTGGATTGTCGGAATTATTCGACCTTTTCTAGAAAGAAAATTCATCTCGCCAGTCCACTGCTTTCTTTTCATTAGCGTAGGCAAAATCTCTTTCTCTAGCCTTTGATGCTCCGGTTTTGGATAATATGATAAAAAAGTTTTTCCCTTTAAATGCTCAATATCAGGCTCTTCAAGCAGGCGTAGCAGAGTTGGATTGCAATAATTAATGCTTGTGTCCATCTTTGCCATGCCAATGCCCTGCCCAGATGCTTCGCTCAACATTCTGAAGACTCTTAATTGTTCACTAAGTTTTTCAACTTTTTGAGATCGTATTAATAATTCTTCTGTTTTTTTGTGCTCGGTTATATCTCTCCATAAACAATGAATAACAATTTTTCCTTTAAGAGTTACCGGAGTAAGCGATACTTCAACTGGAAAATCTTCGCCGTCGGCTTTTCTGTGCATCCATTCAAAGCGGTGATAACCATTAATGAGAGCTATCTTCATCATCTCTTCGGCTTTTTCAAAAGACTCTCTTCCATCAGGCTGAACAGGGGGTGAAAGCTTAGAAGGATGAGTCATCAAAATTTCTTCTTTGCATGTATATTTGAGCATCTTTACAGTGGAGTAATTACAGTCAACTAATGTCTGTTGATCTATAAGCAAAATTGCGTCATCAGATGAATACTGGAGATCCATGAAGCGCTTTTCACTATCAGCTAATGCTTTTTCAATATTCTTCTGTTCGGTAATATCGCGCACTGTTGCTTGGAGCATATTCTCATTCTCAAGACTCAAACGAGTCAACTGAACCATCGCAAGGAAGTTTTCACCGTTCACTTTTTTGTGCATCCATTCGAAGGAATGAAAACCCTGCTTCATTGCCGTCTCAATCATCTCTACAGCTTTATCCTCTGAACGTTTTCCATCAGGTTGATATTGAGGAGAATATTTCCATGGTTCCTTTGAAATAAAGTGTGATTCGTCACGGGCTCCGAACATTTTGATCATGACAGGATTGCCGTTTGTAAATTTCCAGGAAGGAGGAGAAATAGTCATAACAGCATCGCGCGAACACTCAAACATTACTTTGAAACGCTCTATAGCTTTTTCAGACTTTCTACGTTCTGATATATCGCGAACAATTGCAATCAAATAACTGTTGTTATTATAAGTTTTGTATTTAGCGCTTATCTCCACAGGAAATGTTACACCATCTTTACGTTTGTGAAAACCCTCCAGTACCATACTTCCCTGTTTACGCACTTCTTCAACAATTGCCTCCCATGATGGTGTATCAGGAGCAATGGTTTCGAAATCGATAACTCCCATAGTAAGCAGTTCTTCACGTGTATATCCTAAAGACAAACATGCCTGCTTATTGACATCAATCAATTTGGAGTTCTTAGGGGTGATTATAAAAATGGCGTCGCTTGAGCTGTCAACAAGATCTTTGAATAGCAGCAGGTCATTTAAACTCTTTTTGAGCTTGGAGTTCTCAAGATAAAGCTGATTACTGTTTTTTAACAGGTTTTCAGCTTTTTTAGAAATTATTTTTTTTTTCATTATATATCTTTCTTAAAATGCCTTTAGCAAAATTCAATACTTTAGCTGTCTAATAATTCATTAAGTCTTGTAAAATATTATTCTGTTCAATGGCTAAATGCGTTAAATATAAAGATAATTTGATTATAAGGTATAATGAGTAACTTATCAATGTATTTATTAAATCAGCTTACTATATTTGATATTCTTTCCAGTTATCAGGTTGGAGCTTATAAAGTTCCCTGTGCGGGTATGACATCAGATTTCAATAATTAAATTTTATCTTGTCATGATATAAGGTAACACATATACAATTTAACTGATTTTCTTTGATGATTTTTCTAATACTTCCAGTGCGTTTTCAAAATCATAAGCATTAATGTGCTTTTCTAATTCCATTATTTGTATTTCATAACCGTGACCGGTTAATAAAGCTTTAAGTTCATCGAAACTTTCAGATGAGTCAGTACTGTACTCTTTCAGTTTATCTGCTAATTCAGTCACCATTAGTTTTACTTTTTCGACATCTAAATCTAAAGCTTCAGCCTTCTCGCATACTGCCTGCTTTTTCCGGAATTTATCGATAGTTTCTATCAAAGGAATTAGAAGTTTATTCACTTTATCGAGCAGTTTTTTGATTGCACCCAGATCAGTAATATCTTTATGCAGCAAACCTTCCAAATCCTTTGTTATTTTGAAAACTTCAGATGCTCCGATATTACCTGCAACACCTTTCAAAGTATGAGCAGTACGGACAGCAAGTTCCTGATCTTTGTTTTCTACTGCCTTTAAAACATTGCCTGCAAATTCACGGTTATTTTCAGCAAACTGCAGTAATATCTTCATATACAGTTTCCTGTTTCCAGCTACACGTTTTACACCATTCTCAATATCTAATCCAGCTATTTTCGGCAATTCAATTTTAACTTGTTCACTCTTTCCCCGTACATCGGCTTTAGATTTTTCAGCCTTCATTTCACCTTTTACATTATCAGGCTGCACCCAATTTACAATTGCTCCGAAAATATCGTCAGGATCGATCGGTTTAGTTACAAAATCCTGCATGCCGGCTTTGATGCACTTTTCTCTAACTCCAGCCATGGCATCAGCAGTCAGGCCGAGAATTGGAATATCTTTATAATCAGTCAATTTTCTAATTTCTCTAGTAGCATTGAATCCATCCATAACCGGCATCTGCAGATCCATGAAGATCAGATTGTATTTGGAAGGAATTCCTGAAGATGCTACCTTTTCCAGGGCAATCTTTCCATTACCTGCAAGTTCTACGTTGAAACCTGCGCCTTCCAACAGTTCCTGGGCAACCTGCTGGTTGATCTCATTATCTTCTGCAACCAGAAGATTTGCTCCCTGAATTTTCTGCATCATATCGAAGTGTTTCATGCCTTTTTCAGTTCTGGTTCGAGAAATGCGGAGATCTTTGCCGAACACATTCATGATCTCATCAAACAAAGTAGAATAGGAGTACGGTTTTGATATGAAACCGTCAGCCCCGAGTTCTTTTGCTTTTTCAGCTACATCTTCATTCCCGAATGCTGTCAGCATTATTATTTTAAGATCATTTAAGTTTTCATATTTCTTAATCTCTTCAATCAGTTGCAGACCGCTCATTTCCGGCATCAGGCAATCTACCAGCAATAGATCAAATTTTTCGTTCTTCAGTACATTCAACGCTTCGCAGGCAGAACAAACCAGGGTGATTTCAAAACCGAATATTTCAATCGCATCCTGCACGATAGTACCAGCTGTCTTATTATCATCACAAGCCAAAATACGCAACTTCAGCAAATCTTCAGGCGGTTTAAACTCAATTCTTTTATTACGTTCCTGGGTTCCGAAAACACCGCTGAAAAAAAATGTACTTCCTTTACCGTATTCACTTTCTACCCATGTTGTTCCGCCCATCATTTCGGCCAATCGTTTACTTATTGCCAAACCTAATCCGGTTCCGCCGTATTTACGGGTCGTAGAGCTGTCTGCCTGGCTGAATTCCTGGAACATTTTAGATTTCTGTTCCGGTGTTAAACCAATTCCAGTGTCTCTAACTGAAAATTGCAGTAGAAGTTTATCATCGGGTAACTTCTCTTTGAGTTGAACATTAACTACTACTTCGCCTTCGTGAGTAAATTTAACAGAATTACTGCAGAAATTGGTAATGATCTGCCCAATGCGAAGTGAATCCCCAACCAAATAGAATGGAACATCATTGCTTATCTGAATAGCAAATTCCAATCCTTTATCCTGTGCTTTTTGTGAATTAAGATTAGAAACAGAATCCAGAACAGTTTCAAGGTCGAAATCAACATTTTCGATATTAAGTTTTCCTGCTTCTATTTTAGAAAAATCAAGGATATCATTGATTATGCCGAGAAGAGCAATGCCCGAACGATCGATCTTTATCAGGTAATCAAGCTGCTTGGGTGTCAATTCTGTTTTCAAAGCCAGATTGGATAAGCCGATAATTGCATTCATCGGAGTGCGGATCTCATGACTCATTGTTGCCAGAAATTGACTTTTAGATTGGGTAGCTTCTTCGGCGACCCTCTTTGCTTTATTAAGTTCTTTCTGAATATCTTTTAGTTCAGTGATATCAGTAGCTATAGAACAGAGTCCATAGATATTATTACTTTTGTCAAATAACGGGACTTGAGTTGTAATATATGAATGGTCACTTCCATCAGGATGAGGAAGCTCATCTTCAAAGGTTTTGATGTTTCCTGAAGATAGAATTTCCTGTTCAAGTATATTAATTCTTTCACTTAGGTCTTTATCAGGAAATAAATCAACCACACTTTTACCAATTACGTTCTCTTTCTTAACTCCAGCAATCTCTTCAAAATATTTATTAACTTCTAAAAATTTACCATTAATATCTTTCATAGAAATTACAACTTTAGCATTATCAAGAATTGTCTGAAGTCGCTGTCTATTTTTCTGGTGACTATCTTCAAGTAGTTTTTTTTCAGTTATATCAAAAATCATTCCATCAAGGTATTTAGGTTTCCCATATTTATCATAAATAGCCTGCCCCTTAGCTAAGACCCAATGAATTTTCTTTTTTGCATCAATGATCCTATATTCATGAGTATAAGACTTTTTTGCTTTTATTGCCTCAAGTAAGTTGTTATGAGTACGTTCACGGTCTTCTGGGTGTATAATGTTTATAAATTTTCGTGTTCCCTGAATAAATTCAGAATATGGATATCCGCATAATAATTCAATCTCTTTACTTATAAACAGCATACTCCACTTTGTATCAATTTTAAATCTAGAAACAACCCCGGGAATATTGGCTACCAAACTACTGAAATGTTCTTCAGCCTTTTTTCTGTTTTTAATTTCTCTTTTTAGAAAATATGCCCATATAATAATGACTATAAAGATGATTAGAACAATTAAAAGAATTTTCCATATTACAGAGTAGTCAACCTGTTTGATAAATTTGGTTGTAATCCATTTGTCAATTATTCCATTAGTTTCTTCCTGTGATATTGAATTTATCGCTTTATTTAAGATTGAAACAAGAATTGGCCAGTCTTTTCTTACTCCATATCCCAGGTTTATAGAAATTGGCGTTTCACCTGCAATTTTTAAATTTTTAATACCCAGTTTTGGTATTAAGTAACCTATAGTTGAAATACTTCCCACAAATGCATCAGCCTGCCCTGAAGCAACAAGCATTAACCCCTCTTTAGCCGTAGCAGATTCTACATAATTTAATGTAGGATAATTTTTTTTCAGTTCTGGCACATATCCGTAACCTGTGACAATACATACCTTTTTCCCCTCCTCTAATTCTTTTAAGTCTCTTATAGGGGGTTCGCCACTAGCTAAAACGACCACAATTGAAAAATGAATATAGTCTTTAGTAAAATTTAAATATTTTTCCCCTTCTTTATTTACAGTTTCAGAAATAATATCGACAGTATTATTCTTAGCCATCTGTATAGTTTGATCCCAGGAACTGCTTGGAACAATTTTAAATTTGACATTTAGCTTATTTTCAACAATTTTAAGATAATCAGCTGCAATGCCTATATATTTTCCATCTTTGGTAAATGACTCCTGAGGCATCCAGTCTGGATCACCTGAAAATGTGATATTAGGATGTTCTTTCAACCACACTTTTTCTTCTGCTGTTAATTGTACCGTTTTATATCGGTCTGTTGCAGTAATCCATTTTTTACTGATTTTATCCATCTCTTCTGAAGAAACATTCTCCATTGCTTTGCTTAGTATGGATTGTAAAATCGGCCAGTCTTTGCGTACACCGATACGTAGATTTGTGAAGTCAGGATTCCCCATCTTAACTTCACCTGATACCTTCAGATTTGTTAACAGGCTTTTATCAATTAGATATTGTACAACGGCAAGTTCCCCAAACATAGCATCTGCTTTGCCAAAGGTTACAGCTTTCAAGCACTCTGATGTATCCTGCAGCTGAAGTTGCTTTATCTTTGGATATAATCGGGTTAAAACTTCCTGATAAAAAAAACCTTTCGGGATAGCAACAGTTTTATCGGACAACTGCTGAATATTTTCATATGGTTTTCCTTTTAGACTTACCAGAACATTGGGATTTTTGATGTAGGGTTCGCTAAAAAGAATATAACTTAGTCTATCCTTTGTCTTGACAATATTGACCATTACATCAAGCTCGTTATCTTTGATCATATTCAGATAATCGTTCCAGGTCCTGCCTTTTATGTAGTTTACACGGATACCTGTTTTTTTAGCAAGCAAGTTCATGTAGTCAATAGAAAAACCCTGTGGTGCACCATTTTCGTTAAAGTTGAAAGGAGGGCAGTCTTTTTCGTTTTGCACACTTATAACCGGATGCGTTTTGATCCAGGTCAGCTCTTCATCTGTAAGATTTAAATTGGAAGTAATATTACTGCAGTGGGCAGAGGATATAACGAGTAAATAAGTAAAACAAAGAATTGTAAAGATCTTATTCATGAAAATTCCTTATTTTATCATTTACTTTTATTCAGTTTTAGATGGTTCTGCACGCTTGATTTCACAAGTTCCGGGCTGAATGGCTTTGTTATAAAATCAACTGCTCCTAACTCAAGTCCCTTTGTCTTATCTTTTTCTTCCGTCATAGCTGAAAGAAAAATAATGGGTATATGTTCTGTAGCGCTGTCTTCTTTTAATTTTTGACACACTTCGTATCCATCCATACCAGGCATCATTATATCCAACAGAATTAGGTCAGGTTGAGGAACTATATTTGCGATTTTAAGCGCTACCTTTCCATTTGGAGATGCTTTCAAATTATAGGCGCCACCTAATAAACCTTTCAATACATTCAGATTTTCAGGTGAATCATCAACAATCAATATAATAGATTTTCCCATGACTTTTATCTTCCTAGTATTTCTATGTTTTTGAGTAGAGTCATACACAACTAAAATAGTTTATTTATCCATAATAAATTTACCATATAAAATATTTTTCATGTAATATTTTGAAAAAAATCCATATAGTTGTAAATGTTTAATTTTGTTCTTTGCTGGCTTTTTCCTGAATAGACAAGCGTTCCCAAGTTTTCTTTTTTCGTTAATTTTGCGTAATATTGCAGATTCTTTGTAAACTCTTCATTAAAAGTATGACCTGCCTTTATTTCAACAGGTATAGCTTCAAGCCCTTTATCAATAATTAAATCAACCTCTTTTCCCATTTTATCTCTAAAAAAATAAAATGTATTTTTTAAACTATTATGTGCATCTGTTTTTATAACTTCTGAAATAATAAAATTTTCAAAAATGGAACCTCTGTTAGGTAATGCTTTAATATGTTCCACACACCTTGCCCCATTTAAATATGCACACAATCCAACATCATAAAAATATATTTTAGGTGTTTTGACTAGTCGCTTTTTAACATTACTGAAAAATGGAGGCAGCCTATATAGAATAAAACTCTGTTCCAATACAGAAATCCAGTTCTGTACTGTTGAGACTGAAATACCACAATCACCTGCAATATTAGAGTAATTTAGCAACTGCCCCGTTCGTCCTGCACATAACTGTAGAAATCGTTGAAATAAATGCAAATCCTTAACTTCATAAAACTGTCTTACATCTCTTTCAATATATGTTTCAATATATGATGATATTGCTTCTGCTGCATCTAAATTATCAGAATGAATTCGAGGATAAAATCCTCGATACAAAACACTATTAACCCAATCGGGAGAAGGTTCGGATCTATCATATATTTCTGTATATGAAAATGGAAATAATTTAATCAGAGCTGTTCGTCCTGCAAGAGACTGAGAGACACCTTTAGTAAGTTCCAACTGTGAGCTTCCGGTCAGAATATATTCACCTTTTATTTGATTTTTATCAACAATTCCCTGTATATATGAAAGCAGATCAGGAACACGCTGAATTTCATCTATAATACCATTAGAATATTCTGACAAAAACCCCCGTGGATCTGTTATTGCATAATTTCTATTATCAAGTTCTTCTAATGAAACATATTTTTTATTTGGAAACAAATTCCTGCATAGCGTTGTTTTACCACTTTGCCGTGGTCCTGTTACTGTTACAACTGGATATTGGTGTGTATATCGCTCCAATAGCATTTCGGCATCTCTTTTAATATACATAAAATTTAAACTCCTCTTTAATCAAAAAAATAATATATCAGGACAAATCACGTTTTAAAACATAAATATGTCCAAATTATGTTTATTTTTGATAATCCACACCAACAGTCTTGTCATGATATAAGGTAAAACATGTACAACTTATAATAATTTGTTCGACAATTTTTCTAATACTTCCACCGCACTCTCAAAATCATATGCATTAATTAGTTTTTCCAATTCCATTATCTGCATTTCATGGCCGTGACCGATAAGTAAAGCTTTAAGGTTATCGAAACTTTCAGAGGACTCTGCGCTGTACTCTTCCAGCCTTATTTTCAATTCAGCAATAACCTGTTTCACTTTTTCAATATCTAAATCAGATACTTTTATTTCTTTACTTACTGTCTGTTTTTGTCGGAATTCATCGATAACTTCTATTAAAGGAATGAGAAGTTCATTCACTTTATCAAGATGTATGTTGATCGCATCCAGGTCTGTAATTCCCTCATGTAGCAAACTTTCCAGGTCTTTGGTTACACTGAATAAATTCTTAGCACCAAGATTACCTGCCACACCTTTCAAGGTATGAGCAGTACGGACAGCAAGTTCCTGATCTTTGCCTTCTACAGCCTTCAGCACTTCCTCTGCAAAATTACGATTGTTATCAGCAAACTGCAATAGTATTTTTAAGTAAAGTTTTTTATTACCTGAAACGCGTTTCAGGCCTTCATTAATATTGATTTCTGCTATTTTGGGCAGCACAATTTCAGTGCCGATTTCTACTTTTGGTTTTTTAATAGACTGTTTTTTCAGTTTCCCTGTTTCTTTTATCTCTTCCGGTTTTACCCATTTAATCAGTGTTTTATAAAGTTCATCCACATCAATAGGCTTAGTAATATAATCGTTCATCCCAATACTAAGAACTTTATCCTGGACACCACTCATAGCATCAGCTGTCATTGCAACTATGGGGAGTGAATCAAAATCTTTATTCTTTCTAATAGTTTCAGTTGCAGTGTATCCATCCATTACAGGCATCTGCAGGTCCATCAGCACAAGATTATATTTCCCTATATTGCTGTTAATCATATCAACTGCAATTTGACCATTATCGGCTACTTCAACCACTAAACCTTCGCTTTCCATAAGCTCGACAGCTACCTGCTGATTAATTTCGTTATCTTCGACCAGAAGTAAACTGGCGCCTCTGATAGATTCCAATGCTTCTGTTTTTTTCTTCTTTTTACCAGTAATGATTTCAGAGGTTATTGTCTCTCCAAATGCCTGTACTACAGTATCAAGAATCAGTGACTGATTTACAGGTTTGATCAGGAACCCATCAAGGCCTATCTTTTCTGCCTGACTGGAGACTTCTTCTCGTCCATAATTAGTGATCATAATAATTTTTGGTTTAGGCGATATTTTTGGATCATTTTTTATTCTTCTGGATGCTTCAAGACCATCCATTACAGGCATTTTCCAATCCATAAAAACAACTGATATTGAGGGATCATTTTTCAGGGTTTCAAGCGCTTCTTTGCCGTTTTTAGCGGTTTGAACAATAAATGTGAAATCCCTGCAGTAATCAGAAAGTACTTCACGAACCGTTTCATTGTCATCAACAATTAATACCTTTAAATTCTGAATTATTTCGGGAATAACATTTATATGTTGTTTCTTCTTTTTATCAGAAATATTAAATTTGGTAGTAAAGTAGAATGTGCTTCCCTCCCCGGCAACGCTGTCAACTCCGATATTACCGTGCATAAGCTCCACTAATTTCTTACTAATTGACAAACCAAGCCCGGTTCCGCCATACTTACGGGTAGTTGAGGTGTCTGCCTGCTGAAAAGACTGGAACAGTTTCCCTCTTTGATCTTCTGTTAATCCAATTCCCGTATCACTGACAGAGAATTTCAAAGTTGCAGATTTCTTGTTCATTTTAACAGTCTCTACTAATACCTTAACTTCACCTTTGTCGGTAAACTTTATTGCATTAGTAGAGAGATTGATTAGAATCTGTCCTAATCGAAGAGGGTCGCCAACAAAATAGTCAGGTACGTCCTTGCCTTTGACTATAATAAGCTCTATTTCCTTCTCCTGTGCCTTCACACTCATCATATTGGAAAGGTTATCCAAAACATCGGTCAAATTGAAATCAATCTCTTCAATATCAAGCTTACCGGCTTCTATTTTTGAGAAATCCAGTATATCATTTATAATTCCAAGTAAGTTTTTAGCTGAATACTCAATCTTGCGTGCATATTCATCCTGTTTATGGTTGAGATCAGTTTTTCGCTGCAAATAATTTAATCCGAGAATTGCATTCATGGGCGTTCGAATCTCATGGCTCATGTTAGCAAGAAAGTCACCTTTTGCTTTAGTGGCTGATTCGGCATCTTTTTTGGCAACATCAAAATCTTCCATAATATTTAACATGGCTAGACGAGTTTTACCTATATCCTTCATTCGAGTTTTTAAAGCCTTATTTGAAGCCTCTCTTTCAGAAACTTCATGCTCTAATTCTGTTTTATTTACCTTCATCTCCTTGTCGCTATTATCAAGTTTTTTTACCATTGCATTGAATGCTGTTGAGAACTCTCCTAGAAACTCAACTTCCTGTGAATAATCACCATCAGCTATGGCTTTGGCCTGCCAGGTAAGATGACGAAGATTGGCTTGAAGCATTTTTATTGCTCCTGCCATTGAGCCTTTAATTTTAATTTGATAGTCAACATTACCTT